>JAGOCT010000256.1 GCA_017998585.1 Candidatus Cloacimonadota bacterium
TTTATCCATTGGATATCTTCCAGTTTTAATTTAAAATTTGAGGCAGAACGGGCTCTGTCTTTTTGTTTATCCATTTCAACATGAAAACCATCCATATCAATCTTCAGATTTCTCTCTTCAGCCAATATCTGTGTCAAATCAGGTGGAAAACCAAAGGTATCATACAGCATGAAAACATCAACACCTGAGATTGTATCATTTTCCATATTGGCAACGATCTCGTCAAATTTATTCAGACCATTATCAAGAGTCATGTTAAATCGTTCTTCTTCTGACTTGATTATCATTTTGATAAAAGATAATCTGTCATTTAACTCAGAGAAATGTTGTCCAAAATGTAAAGCAATCGCATCTGCCAATCGATAGAGGAAAGGCTGGTGCATATTGATCATTCGACCATATCGAGAAGCACGTCTTAAAATTCTTCTTAAGACATACCCTCTGCCTTCATTGGAAGGCATTCCACCATCTGCAATCGCAAAACATAAACAGCGGATATGATCAGCAATCACGCGATGTGCCATACCGCTTTCTTCACTGTAAGGGATACCGGAAATTTCTTCTATTGCTTTTAATATTGGAGTAAAAAGATCTGTGTCATAATTAGAAGTCTTCCCCTGTAGAATTTGACAAAGTCTTTCCAATCCTGCGCCTGTATCGACAAATTTATTTTTTAAAGGAAGTAAAGAGCCATCTTCCTGTCTGTTATACTGCATAAAAACCAGATTCCAGAGTTCAATATAACGATGACAATCTCCATTCACTTTACAATCATGATTTGGATCATGAGCCAGATTACAGTATTGAGCACCTCGGTCAAAATGGATTTCAGAGCAAGGTCCACAAGGTCCTGTTTCACCCATTTCCCAGAAATTATCCTTATCACCATGATATGTAATATGTTCAGGTATTATATCTGTTTTGTTTTTCCAGAGATCAAATGCTTCCTGATCAGTCTTATATACAGTTGCATGCAATCTTTCTTTAGGCAGTTTCCACACTTCTGTAATCAGTTCCCAAGCCCATTTAATGGCATCTTCTTTGTAATAATCTCCAAATGACCAGTTACCCAGCATTTCAAAAAAGGTATGATGATAACCGTCTTTGCCAACTTCTTCAAGATCATTATGCTTTCCTCCGGCACGTATACATTTTTGACTGTTTACGGCACGGTTGTAGGGTGCATCCTGTAATCCTAAAAAGTATTTTTTGAACTGATTCATCCCTGCATTTGTAAAAAGAAGGGTAGGGTCGTCATTGGGAACAACTGTTGCTGAGGGCACAAATGAATGTGCTTTATCAATAAAAAAATCTATAAATTGTTGCCTGATCATGTTTCCTGTCAGCATATATCCTCCATTTGATTATATTACTATTTGATTATTAACCCAGGTTAGCAGCTTAATTAACCTAATTATAAAGAGTAGTCTGCTTTCCTCTCTTCGCTTTTGTCACGTCTATAACTCCTGATAATAAAGAATTTTACCTGCCATTTTTCGTCAAGTAAAAAAGAGACGCTTTTATGCGTCTCTTATAATAATGGAATTGTTTTTTTTATCTCTTATTCACCAAGAATCATAGCCGGATCTTTTTCTCCGTTAAGTGTTTCAATCATAAATTTAGCTGATTCATTGAGTTCACCCTGAGGCCATTTCACCAGCATTTCCTGATAAAGCTGCAGTGCTTTGTTATTATCTTTCAAGTCTTCAGCATAGACAAAAGCCTTCATAAACCAGGCTTTATAATCATCTCTGCCATTTGCATAATCTTTAATGATTTGATCGTAGTAATGAACTGCTTCACGGTAATTATTCTGTTTCTGAGCAGTTTCAGCCATATCAAACAATTCACTGACAGATACCTGTGTTTTTAAGTTATCATAATTTTCTTTAACAGCAAATTTTTCACGATATTCTTTTACCTTCGCTTCAAAAATATCAGTTGCTTTTTTTCTTCTGGAATTGTTTTCGATAGTAAGACGTAATTCTTCAAGTGTTTTTTCTTTTTCAGGCACATCTTTAACTAAATAAAAGAAGACAAATTCACCACGCATATTTTTGAAAACAGTGCTGGTTTCTTTTTCCTTGATTTCCATTGCTTTTTTATTGTATTCCTGGTCAGTTCCATAAGTAGGCATAATACCGTTATTGTAAACAGGACTGAGTAAACCGTCTTTATCAGTAGAAACAGACACTTTTTTCAAAAGGGCAATAATCTTTTCTTCTTGTCCTTTTTTCACCATTTTTTCTACTTTTTTACGATACTTATTGGCTTCTTTTTCAGTTTTAAAACTAAACTGTCTGATTTCACGATATGGTTTTTCAGCAAAGAATTTTTTATTATCTTCGTAGTATTTTTTAATTTCATCTTCGCTGACAGTGGCTTTATCCATTATTTCTGCCTGATAGAGACTTCTTAAAATGACAGTACGTTTTGTTTGAATGACTTCAGCATCATCAGCAATCTGTTTATCAAAACCTTTAAGAATAGCATGATGATAAAGTAAGCTTGCTTCTACATCTTTACTAACCGCTGATTTTCGGATTTTTGGATCTTGTACATTCATTTTTTCCATTTGATAGCGATTTCTCAGCAAATCAAATGTACGTTTTGAATCATAAACAAGTGAAGGTTCAGATGAATTAACAACGATACGGCTAAATTGATCTGGATGAAGTGAGAGAAAATCTGTTTTATCGACATATTCTTCGTCAATTGTGATTTGATATTGTTTTTTCAGTTCTTCAATTAAGGCAGTATAAGCTTTCTGTTCTTCTTTAAATTTCAATTGGCTGGCAATATCATTTTTTACTTCATCAAAAGCTTTATAAGATTCTGCTTTGTGTTCCAGTTTCTGGAAAAAATGAAATCCGCTTTCTGTGTGTGCAGATACAATCTGGTTTTCATCAACTGGTTTTGCAAAGATCAGGTCATCAAGTTCTTTATCTTTACCAATACCGGTAATATATTGATTATGTCTGATATTTGTGATAATTCCTTTTTTATCTTTTGAGTATTTATTAGTGGAATAAACTGAAATCAGGTCATCGAAGCTTTTGCCTTCATTAATAAGCGTTTGAACAGAATCAGCAGCACCCTGTGTATTGACCTGTAAATGTTTAATTTTCAGTGAAGGAGGAACCATAAATTGATTTTTATTTTCTTCATAGAATTTTGCATAATCATTATCTGTCAGTTTTACATTGGCAGCCAGTTCTTTTTGATAATATTTTTCATTGATAATTGGTTTTAAAGATTTGTTAATATTGTCAATTGTTTCAGGTTTTTTGTCAAATCCCTGAGCAATCGCTTCAAGATAAAATAACTCTTCCTGAACCATAGCATCTAATACCTGTTTCTGACCGTCAATTGTTTTATAACGACTTTGATACATTGGAGGGATCTTTGCAATACGATCATTCAGATCCTTTTTAGTGATCTTTGAATTAGAAAACTGCACTAATATTGTATCCTGAGCAGTTTTTTCAACCACCTTAATCTCTTCAGTCTTCTTTTCGACTGGTTTTTTGGTGGTTTTGCTTTTTTTCGAAGTTTTTGCTTCTGCATTAACAAGCATAAACATGAAGCTAAGCATTAACAGAAGAGTGATTACATGTTTGACTCTTTTTGTCATTTTCTATTCTCCTTAGTTATTTTTTTACCCACTGTATGATACAGATAATTTTTCTGTATATCACAAAATACAGTCTTTTTAGACTGATTTATTTATTATAATTCATTAGTCAAGCATTTATTACAAATTATTTTTATCTCACGAAATTATTTTTTTCTTATCCCTTCCTTATTCCATCCTTATTGCTTCCTTATCCTTTCTTGGAGAAAACTTAAAATTTCTGAGATTGATTTCCTGCCAATTGACCACAGGCAGCGGCAATATCTTCTCCCCTGCTCTGTCGTAAGGTAA
>JAGOCT010000257.1 GCA_017998585.1 Candidatus Cloacimonadota bacterium
GCAAATGGAGGTTTGAAAATTCATTTTGGTCCTGGTGCTAGTAGAAATCAGGATTATTACTACATTTCTATGCCTAACATCAGTACAAATAAACTTTTTAATAATTCAATTCCAGATATTAGTACAATAAGCGGTGCTGAAAGTGCATTAACAATGATAGATTCAGCTATTGTAAGAAAAGACAATTTTCAGTCTTATCTGGGAGGTATTCAAAACAGACTGACAGCTTCTCTGGAAGCGACTCAATCCATGAGAGACAGTACGGATTATGCCATAGAACAGATAGAAGGAGTAGATATTGCAGAGGAAACCATTAACTCTACTTTACTGGCAGTTCAGCTTGAAACAGCTTCATTGATGCTGGCACAGGCAAATATTATTCCAGAATATGCATTAAAACTGCTCAATTTTGATTAAAACAGTCAATGTTAAGCGCTTTTGGATTAGACTGTGGCAGATGATTTCAATAATCTTTTGATAACTTAATGAACGAGATGATTTCAACTGGGTTTGGATAAAACCTGTGGTAATGCAAAGCTCATAACTTAGCTTTAATAGATTTTATATTGTTTGTCTGATCTGAGTCTGCAATTTACTTAATTTATTTTTTTAAAACTGATTCAGAGATGGATACACCAATGATTAAAATTGCCCCGATTAGCTGTAATAATGCCAGTTTCTCATCAAATATTAAAAATGCCAATAAGATTCCATATACCGGTTCCATGCAGCTGATGAGAGAAACAGAGCTTATGGGCAGATATTTTAAAGAATTGATAAATAAAGTGTGAGATAAAGCTGTAAAAATAACTCCCAGTATTATAAGATTCATAATGACAGATTGATTTAAAACAGGCAATTGTATCATGATAAATGAAGGAATAAGGCAAATAAAAGCAATCACAAACTGATATAAACTGACAATTTGAACAGAATATTGTTTTGACAATCTTTGGTTAATGAAACTTAGTATTGAAAATGTCAAACCAGATAATATACCCATTAACAGAGAAATAACACCAGGATTGTCATAATATTTAGCAAAATATGTAATAAAAAGACCTGTAATACAGAGAATTAATGAAATTAACTTGTATGTTGTTATTTTTTTACGACATACAGTCCATTCAATCAGATTGGTAAATAAAGGATAAGAACTAAAATAAATCAGCCCTGTACTGACTGATGACAATTGTATTGATTTAAAAAAAGAATACCAATGTAATGCTAAAATAAATCCGCTTGTAATAAAGAGTATAATATCCTTTTTTTCTGGTAAACAAAAATTATTCCGTGTTTTTAAAAGTAAAAAAAGAGATATTGATGCAAAAAACAGACGACCAGCTGTGATATGAACAGGAGATATTGTCAGTAGTTTTCCAAATAAACCCGCTGAACCAAATAAAAACACACTGAAATGTAATAAGACTAGTGCTTTATAAGTTTGATGATTTTTCATTGATGTAAAGTTGCATGTAGAAATGATAAAGAAAATTGATTGGTATGTTTATTGTATCTTTTTTGATAATTACTCAATCTTATTCCACCCAATAAATAAAACATTTTAAATAAGCTGATTCTGGACATTCTGGATTGACGGGGTGATCTATAGCTGCTCCTCTTTGTTCGAGTAAGCGAATATTTCTTTTACTGATAATTGCTGCATTTGTGATAGCTTGAAAGAATTCCTCTTTACTGATTCTACCGCTACAACTGCATGTAACCAGAATTCCTCCTTTACTCATACATTGCATAGCCATCGTATTCAATTGAGTATAGCCTTTTATAGCCTGTTTAGAGCTGGACCTGGAGTGAGTAAATTTGGGAGGATCCAAAACGATCAGGTCATAGAATTGATTGTCTTTTAATTGATTTTCCAAAAATTTAAAAGCATCTGAACGTATAAATTCTGCCTGATTAAACTGATTAAGATGGATATTTCTTTCTGCTAACAGCAAGGCTTTATCGGATATATCTACTATCTTTACAAAGTCAGCTCCTCCCTCCAGTAAATTAAGGCTAAATCCTCCTGAATATGAACAGATATCGGCACATTTTCTATGATTAGCATACTTTCTGACTGCAAGGCGGTTTTCACGCTGATCGATATAAAAGCCTGTTTTCTGACCTGTTTCTATGTTGAGCTCGTAAACAAGATTATTTTCAGAAATAAGAATATTTTCTTTTGCTCTTTCTCCCCAAACCAGTTCATCGTGAATTTCTAGACCTTCTTCTTCAGCTGTTCCTTTTTCGGTTCTAAGATAGATACCTTTAGGATGAATCAACTCAATCAGTTTTTGAACAATTATTTCTTTTTTTAAATACAAGGCAAGTGATGTAAATTGCATTGAAAGATAATTTGAAAATTTATCAACTACCAAGCCTGACAGACAATCTGCTTCACTAAAAATCAGGCGACAAGCATTATCAAAGATGTTCTGGCTAAGGATCGACTTTCTCATCCGGATAGCTGATTCTATTTTTTGATGGAAAAAGGCTTCATCAGGAACAATCATCTCATTAAATGAGTAGAGTCTGATTCTGATTTGACTTTTAGAATTGTAAAATCCCCATGCTAAAAACTGATTCTGATAATCGCATACTTTAACAAGCTCTCCGTCTTTCAGAACCAGAGAGCTTTCATTTTGAATGGCACCTGAAAACACCCACGGATGATGATAAAGAAATGAAAACTCTCTACCCTTTTTAACTTTAACTATTTGAACCATTGGCAACCTCCTGTCCTAAACAATAAAAGGGGAGATTTTCTCCCCTTAGTATAATTGTTGGATTAAATGTAAAATATCATGTATTTAGATAATTATCAGCTACTCAAATCGACATATTCTCTTTGAATAGGCATAGTCATACATCTGGCTCCACCACCACCTCGGGAAAGTTCAGCTCCTGAAATGGCGATTGCATACCGGTCATATTTACTAATATCAATCTTACCCTTGAGAATGTCAACCGCTTCAAAACGTGGCATGTTAGCAACTTTTTCAAGTTCATCAAAAGTATGCGTATTTCTACCGTAACCAATAACTTTTCCTGGTGCGATTGTGAAATAATTAGCTCCACACATCCATTGTTCACGTTCTTGTCTTAATCTCTCTTTACCTCCGCAAAGCACAGGAATCAAATCAATACCTACTTTTTTTAAACCTGAGAGAAGGTCAGTAACCATTGTAATCTTGTTGACTTTTTCAGTCATATCAATATGAACCACTCCCAGTTTATCTTCTCCGAGAATAACAGGTTCATGAACAACACAATAATGACTGTCAACCATTGTAAAAATCATATCGAGATGAATCATGGCTCTTTCTTTAGGTAAAATGACTGCAAAAATATGTTTAATTTGACCTTTTTCTCTGAATTTTTCTGTTAACTGATCAATTGCTTCTGAGGTAGTTCTTTCAGATAAGCCAATAGCCAGAACATCTTCGCGGATAACCAGAATGTCGCCACCTTCAAATTTTGAATTATGATGAAAGCCATTGACTTTATCAAAATAGAAACCATCAGATAGGAAATCATCATGATGTGCAAAAATGTATCTCATTATAGTGGCTTCAGCACTTCGAATTAAATTGGCCATTGACCCTGTAAGAACTGATTCATTAATAATGATAGCACTGTCACGCGTATATACAAAATTGGGTAAAGGGGGTAAGGAATATTTTCTGGGAGACAAAAATCGAGTTAATGTATCTTTCTTTTTTTCAACACCACAGATTAATAAATTTGCTAATGTCGTAGAATCTAGAGGCATTAAATCATCTAAAATGTGCTGGGATGCATTCATTTCATCTATCAGTTGTTTGAGCAATTCTTCCCGTTCATTAACTTTATCCAGTACGTCTCTCAATAAGTCTTTTATCTGGTAAACATTGGCGTGGATTTTTAAAATACCAGC
>JAGOCT010000258.1 GCA_017998585.1 Candidatus Cloacimonadota bacterium
GATTATTATCGAATCTAAAACTGCATTGAACAGATTTTACTCTGCTTTTAAAGATATAGATATTCTCAATATCAAACCTGAATCTGTGGATAAATCGCTATTTGCAGAGACTATCAATGCTTTCAAAGAAGCGATGGATGATGATTTCAATACAGCTAAGGCGATGGCCTTATTCTTTGATCTGACTCGCGAAATCAAGAATCAGCAAAATACTCTTGAGAAAAAACAGGCTGCTGCAGTGGTTTTACTTGAGTTAGGTCAGATATTGGGATTTTTCTCCAATCTTGCTGAAAAACTGAATACTTCAATGGATCAGCATGCTGAAAAGCTGATTGAACTGCTGATTGAATACAGAACTCAAGCCAAAAAAGATAAAAACTATGCCTTTTCTGACAAGATCAGAAATGATCTGACAGCGATTGGTATCGAACTTCAAGATACGCCAACAGGCACGATCTGGAAGATAAAGGAATAGTCTAAGCAGACTTCTCAACGAGTACATTGTGTTCTCAGATTATTTATCATCATTGCGTACTCTACCGATCTTTACGAGAAAAACGGTGTCAAAACAGGGATGTTTCAATAAGGATTGTACCGCAAGCTACCAGCTTGTGAATCGTTGTACCGCAAGCTACCAGCTTGTGAATCGTTGTACGCAAGCTACCGGCTTGTGAAGAAAATATCTGACAGGAGTCTTTATGCTTATTATTTTTCTGTCGATTATAATCGGCATAATCATCGGCTATTTGTTTAAGTCGAGAAAAATCTTATTTTCAGTCTCAAATTTTTTAGCAACAGTTTCAGTCTATTTCTTATTATTTTTTATGGGGATCTCAACAGCCCTTAAAGAAGAACTTTTTTCCAGGTTTAAAGAAGTGGGTGCTGTTTCTGTCATTCTTTGTATTTCAGGGATGTTGGGCAGTGTCATCGCTTTGATCCCGGTTAACAAATACTTGAACAGACATCGAAAATTACTTTGGTCTTATCTTGAGTTAAAAAGTAATGATAATCCAAATATGAACACTAAATCTGATAGTAAGCCTGTGTCAATTGAATCTCAGCCTGAAAAGATAGAAAAGCATCTCAGTTCCGATATGTTTTATCCGCTGATATCTTTTCTTCTTGGATTTATCATCTCTTACTTCTTTTTTGACAAAAAAGCTGATTGGATTGATGTTTCAATCAACTGGTCATTGTATCTGCTGATCTTTTTTACCGGTATCGGAATCGGTAAGCTTAACATTATTGATTTAATCAAAAAATATCATGTTTTTGTTATTTTGATACCAATAGCAGCCATGTTGGGTTCTATACTCTCCGGCTTTTTCGTTAGTTTACTGATACATAGAATAGATACTACTCAGGCGATGGCAGTATGCTCAGGTATGGGGTATTACAGTATATCCGCAATTATCTGTACGCAGAATCTGGGTGAAATTGTTGGCATTATTGCCTTGTTTGCAAATCTGTTAAGAGAATTACTGACGATTCTGTTTGCTCCTTTACTCGTCAAACTATTCGGGCATTTGGCACCGATAGGTACCGGTGGAGCCACCGCGATGGATACGACATTGCCCTTTATCAAAAAAAGTGCGGGTAATGAGTATGCCATTGTCGGTTTTATCAGTGGTGTAATATTGACGGTTATAGTACCGGTAATCACTTCAATTTTTAGATAATATAAGTAAAGAAAGAACGATTAATTTTGTTTTTAATGAGATAACATAATATAGGAGGTTTTATGAGTAACTCTTTTAATGATATTTTGTTAGTTGTTCCAAGATTATTACAGTTAGTAAATAGTAGTTTAGCAGTATATCTTGAAAAAATATTGCCTGTTATCAGTAATAATTGGTGGGATGACTGTGTAGTCGCCCACTTATCGACTCATCAGATTCAAAGAGTTGAATATAAAAAAATAAACACTCTTTCAGGCTTAGATTTAGCTGCATTACTCAAGATATTTGATCAAAACTGGTATGAAATATCTAAAGAAAACAGATTATCTTTTGAAGAAAGACATTTTGTAAAAGAAATGCAAACGGTTAGAAACAGGTGGGCTCATACAAATTCAGATCCAATCTCAAGTGATATTATTTATAGAGATTTAGATACAATTCAAAGGTTTACAGAAATTATTGAGTGTTGTGATTCTGTACTACCTGAGATTAAACATTTCAAAAAAGAGCTTATTTTAAAGGATTATGAGTTAACTGATCCATTAATTGATAATAAAGTAGATATTAATACTCAAGATTCTCATATAATTGATGAATTTTCAATTGGAAGAGAAGTATTCATTATATCAAATCCGACAATAAAAGGAGTTATTACAGAAGTAATTAAAGGTATTCCTGAAAATCGTTATAAGGTTTTTATATCTAATGGAATACAAACTTTATATGCTTCACAGATAGGTATTGTAAAAAAAGAAGCAAAAGTATTAAATATTCTAAAGTGTAATGATTTTCACAGTTATCTGACTTCATTTCAGATTAAATACCCCGGTATATCCAATTTGTATTCGTTGAATTCTGCTAAAATAGATTTTATCCCTTATCAGTTTCGTCCGGTACTTAAATTTATTAAATCTGACAGACCCAGAATGCTGATTGCTGACAGTGTAGGTGTTGGAAAAACTATTGAGGCTGGTCTTATTCTGAGAGAGTTACAGGCAAGAAGAGAGGTAGAGTCAATTCTTATTATTTGTCCAAAACAGTTGGTAACTGAAGGAAAATGGCTTAGAGAGATGAAAAGATTTGATGAAGATTTTGAACATTTAGATGGTAAAAAACTGCATCATTGTATTTCTGAGATGGACTTAGATGGAGTATGGCCTGAAAAGTATAAAAAGATAATTGTGCCATATTCTTTATTCGATGACTCTTTGCTTGGAAATTACAAACAATCTGGATCTCGAAAAAAGAAAATTCACTTATTATCACTTGATCCGCCACCTCGCTTTGATTTAGTCATTGTGGATGAAGCACATAATATCAGAAACTCGTCTTCCATCAGGCATCAGGTTACTCGATTTTTTTGCGATAATGCAGAAGCAGTTATTTTTCTGACAGCAACTCCTGTTCAAATGGGAAGTTTGGATTTATTTGTTTTGCTTAATACTTTAAGACCTGATTTAATTATCGACAAAAACAGCTTTTCATATATGTCAGAGCCTAATCAGTTTATCAATGAAGCTGTATCATGTTTAAGATTACAATTAGATGATTTTTCTGAAAAAGCACACACTGCTTTAGAAAATGCTGCTAATACTTCATGGGGACAGTCTCTATATAAAAATAACCCTGATTTTATCAATGTATGTAAAATATTAAAATCAGGTTCTATAGGTGATGAAGAAAGAATCTCATTAATCCGAAAAATTGAAGAGATGCATACTTTCTCCAATATCATCAATAGAACAAGAAGAAGAGATATTGGCGATTTTACCATTAGAAAGCCTTATACAGTTAGCGTGCCATTTACCGAACAACAGCAAACATTGCATGATAATCTGTTAAAAACTCAGGCAGAAATTTTAAAACTCATACACAACGAGATCAATATAAAATTTTTAATGACTACGCTCTGCAGGCAGGCATCCAGCTGTATCTTTGGGCTTGTACCACTTATTAAACAAATCATTACAAGACATTTAGATGAGTTGGTTTTAGATGAGCTAGACTTTGTTAATGAAGATTTTGTTTTAAATGATAATGATTATCTGCCATTGAAGGACAAAATTAATTCCTTAATAGCTCTGTCTGAAACCCTTGACAATGAAGATCCAAAATTTGAAGCATTACTTAAAATCATAGAAGAAAAACAAAAACTTCTCAATAACAAAATTATCTTATTCAGTAGTTTCAGACACACTTTGGGTTATCTGTATAATAAACTCAATCAGATA
>JAGOCT010000259.1 GCA_017998585.1 Candidatus Cloacimonadota bacterium
TTAAGCTCTTAAATCATTATTTTAAAACCGAAAGGAGTTTCTACAAACAATATGTCATGATACCTGAACATCGGATGATTATTAACCCATACCTTATGGCATCCTCCGGGAAGAACTCTTAAATTTTGCGGAGGATCAACTCTGTAATATCCAAATGGGCTTGCCATGTAAAACATTCCTTTGTGGTATATATATCCTTCACCATCAAGATGTACCATCATTGCCTTTCTTGGGAGATTTCTAAAGCTGATTGGATGATTTTTCCAATGTTTATTGTTATTCCAGTCTTTGTGATTATAATTATTGTGGTTGTAAGTTATGTTATCCCCATAATTTTTGCGGTAATGATCATTTTCTTTGTAGTGATTTTTCTTATTGTCAAAGTCATAATCTTTAAATTTATTCTTATGAATACCTTCTTTAACCCGCTGTTCGTTTCTCCTGTTGTCAGGTTTGTTGTTATCCCTTCTTTGAGCTGCGGCTTCCGTAGTTGTTAATCCAATAATTGCAAAAACAATTATTGCAGGGATGATGCTGAAATTTTTAATATGTGCTTTCATAGGTCTGAAAATTTAAATTGTTTCTATAAAAGCGGGCCCGTTGAGAAATGAGATGCAAAACGTGTGCCAAAAAAAAGAGGCTATCTGTTTAGATAACCTCTCTGTATTTTGAATTAACCTTTTGTCTTTATAATCCTTTATTTTTGATTAACCATTCAGCAATCTGAACTGCATTCAAAGCAGCACCCTTCTTAATCTGATCACCAACACACCAGAATGTAAGACCATTTGTTGCAATATCTTTTCTTATACGACCAACATATACATCATCTTTACCTGAGATGAAAAGAGGCATAGGATATTGTTTTTCAGCAGGGTTATCCAAAACAGTTAATCCTTCGAAATTCTTCATTGCTTCTTTTACCTGATTGATGTCAAGTTCTTTTTCTGTTTCAACCCAGATTGCTTCGCTATGAGCACGGGCAACAGGTATACGTATACATGTTGCTGAAACTTCAGCATTTGTATGCATGATTTTTTTTGTTTCCCAGTTCATTTTCATTTCCTCTTTAGTGTAATCATTATCAAGGAACACATCAATCTGTGGGATGATATTCATTGCTAACTGGTAAGGAAACTTCTTAGGCGCTGTTTCTTCGCCGTTTGCTACTTGTTTGATTTGTTCTTCAAGCTCTGCAATACCCTGAGCTCCGGCACCACTTGCAGCCTGATATGTTGCAACATGAACCCTTACTATTTTTGACAAGTCATCAATAGGTTTTAATGCAACTACCATTTGAATTGTTGAACAGTTTGGATTTGCAATTATATTTCTCGGACGGTTTAAAGCGTCTTTTGGATTTACTTCAGGAACAACCAAAGGAACATCATCATCATAACGAAATGCACTTGAGTTGTCAATCATAACTGCGCCGTGTTTTGTTATTGTTGATGCAAATTCTTTTGATACACTTGCGCCAGCTGATGTAAGGGCTATATCAATGTCCTTGAAATCATCACCATGTTTGAGTTCCTTAACAACAAGTTTCTTTCCTTTGAAAGTATATTCTTTACCAGCACTACGGGCTGAACCGAATAATACTAACTCATCAAGCGGGAAATTCCGCTCTTCAAGCACTTGCAGGAACTCCTGTCCTACAGCGCCGCTCGCACCAACAACAGCGACTCTCATAATTTTTTCTTTTTTAATGATTAATAATTTATTTTTTTCTACTTTTATTTTTAGAACAAGAGCAAAAATAAAAATTGCTCTAATATATCCACCAACTATGCGTCAAATTATTGTTATTACAGTAGTTAATTTCATCTTGTGTTTAAATTTATCCTCTGAAGCACAAGTTTTATGGAAAGAACATTTCCAAACACCCAATAAAGGATTTTGGTCAGATGATTCTGACAAGTTGAAACTTGATACCACAGATATTCTCTGGGGTCTTGATGTCAGTTATTGCAGCTTTAAAGCTTCAGGCGACTATGCTATGACTGTAGCCTCTTCAGAAGGACGGTTTGAAGTGCTTGATTCTGATGGCGATGCGATATGGTACTCACCCATTTTCGATATTTCTGCTTACGATGCAGTAAACATCAGTTTTACAGCCGGTGAATCGGGAAGCAACTCTTCTGCAGCTAAAAAATATATTAAACCTATGTTTTTAACAGAAGAAGGCAGACTTTGTGCTTTCCCCGGTGACTCTATCGTTTCAGGTAACTGGGGTAACAAACTTTTTTCAGTTAAGGGGATTAAAGGAAATACACTTCAATTATTTATAATAATGAATTCCTCATTGTCAGCAGATAAGGTTTTTATTGATGATGTTTCTTTTTCTTATGTCGATTCTTCAAAGATTAAGCCTGATAAGATAAACGCTTTCGATGTTCCTTCAATCTCATTTAAAGGTGAAAAATTCAATATCACTGCCAAATGTATGAACGGTTATAATGAATTGGTAAATGATTCAAATATTCAGTTCACACTGTCGTCCAATGACCTTAAAATAATTAATCATTATTATCATAATGGCCTTTACTCCTGGATTGTGATGCCGGATAAAACAGGTGAAATCCGTTTTTGTATTTTAAATGATTCTCTGAAAATTAATTCTTCTGTACATTCCGTCAATGTATTTGATTATAAGGATGTAATTCTAAAGGAAGACTTTGAAAATTATAGAACTGATGATACTGTTAGTACACAATGGTCAGTTTCTCAACAAAATCCGGTATCCGGTGAAAAATCATTGAATCATTTAATCCAAAATGATTCAGGAGAGGGAATATATTATATGAAATTGAATGATTCTATTGATTTAACTACGGCTGAATATTTTTTCTCATTTAAAATCAGAAATGGAGACTGGGATCCTACTTCTTCCAATTGTTTTTTTATTTCTTTGTTAGAGACTCCAACCGACAGCTCTTCTGTTGATGAATATGTTGCAGGTGTCAATGCCAAAGGAAGTACTGATAAAGTTTCTTTTTGGAAATATAAAAATGGTAAAATTACAGACTTGATTGCTGAAACAAATTACGAGTGGAATGAAAATTCATCAGCAGAAATATTGATTAAAAGGTTATCGTCAGGAATATGGCAAATTTCTGTGATTGATTTAAACAGTGGAGAGGTTTTTTCTTCTTCAGGGTTTGACGATGAAATTATTAATATCAATAGCTTCAAGCTTACTTTCAAATATTCGCAAAGCAGATCAGGTAAGTTGACGATTGATGATATTATTTTTATCAGGAAAAATTTGCCTCCACAAATTGAAAAAGTTGAAATATCTAAAGGAGGACTTTTAAAAGTTTATTTCAACGAACCGATTGACGCAAGAAATATTTCTATTTCCAACTTTTATTTGTTTTCAAACTATGGTTCGCAAATCGATTTAAAAGATTTGCTTGTTGAAAATGAATCTTTAATTTCTTTTAAAACAGAATTCTCCGGAATCGACTCATTAACTTTCAAAGCCTTCAATATTTCTGATGATGAAGGAAAAACATCTGACACTCTTTTTTTCAGATTCTTTTTTCAATTTCCATTTGAATTGCATGAAATTGTTTTTACTGAAATCATGTGTGATCCCGATCCTGTTGTTGGACTTCCTGATGCAGAATATCTTGAAATTTATAATCTTAGTGAAAAAAGAGCTGATTTAAGGGGATGGAAACTTGAAGTAAAAGGGAAAAATTATTTGTTTGAGCATGGGAATTTGCAGGCATTTGAGTATGCAATAATATGTCATCCTGCTGATTCTATTCTTTTTGATGGCATGGGTAAAATAATTTCTGTCGACAGGTTTCCTGCTCTTACTAACAGTGGTTCAGCTATCAGGCTTCTGTCTTCAGATGATGTTTTGATTGATGAAGTTACTTATTCTGATACATGGTAT
>JAGOCT010000260.1 GCA_017998585.1 Candidatus Cloacimonadota bacterium
ATAATCTGATACTAACTGGCTAAGTTCTGACCGATGTGTCTTGAGTTCATTGTAAACAGCAGCGTGTTCAAGAGCCATTTTTGATTTTTCCAGTAAGATTCTATCTGCATGAAAATCATCTATTGCCTTCTGAACCTCTGCTTCTTTTTGCTTTTGTTGTTCAATACTATTTTTCAGCTGACTGATTTGCTTTAACCATTCAATTGACTGGTAAATTTGATCTATTGTTTGTTTCACAATCAATTCATCACTTTGCAGTATCTGTAATTTTTCTTGAAATTCATTTATTTCATCATCTGTTAAAAGACTGACTCCATCGAGTTTTGCTTTCAGATGACTTAACTTTTCCTGTTCTGCTTTGTTTTTCAAATGTACTATTTTGGATATCTTACTGTAAATTTCTGTACCGGTTATCTGTTCCAGAATAGGTGATCGGTCACCTGGAGAAGCTTGTAAAAAAGCAGAAAATCCGCCTTGTGCAAGTAACATCGATCGTGTGAACTCATCAAAGTTCATTGAAGTAATCTTTTTAATCTCATCAGGAACATTGACCAGTCCATTAGCAATCAGTTTTTCTGTAGTTAAATTAGTCAGTTCATGAGTTGCATTCTGCAGTTCTCCATCTGCCTTTCTTCTAGCCCTTCGCTGACTCCAAAAACAAAGATAGACGTTACTCTCTATTTCAAATGTCAATTCGGCAAAGCACTCACCTGTTTGTCTGGACATGATATCATTACTGTTTTTTGTAATTCTGTTTAAACGTGGCGTCTGTCCGTAAAGTGCCAGACAAATCGCATCAAGAATACTGGTTTTACCTGCACCGGTGGGTCCGGTGATTGCAAAAATACCATCCGCAACATAAGCATTGTTTGTCAGGTCAATGACCCATTCTCCATAAAGCGAATTCAGGTTTTTAAAACGTATTTTATTGATTCTCATCATTTACCTTTCTAAGCTGGTCGTACAACAAATATCTTGCTAGTTGAAACACACACTCAAACTGCAATAACCGTTATTATTTATAAATTATCCTGAAATTCAGGATTATCCAACAAAGTGATTGCTTCTGAAAATGTTTGATTTAGTTCTGCCTGTTCTTCTTGTGAAATCTGATTTGCTGTCAGACATCTCTTAAATACTTCCTCTTTACTCAGTTCATCCAATGTTTCACGGCTTTCTTCTCTTTGAAAAATTGCATTGAATGTCCTCATATTTTTTGTTCTTACAACATCTATTTTACTGCCCGAAACAATTGATTCAACAATTGTTTTAAAATCACTCCAGATTTCTTCACCGGTATAGATCACTTCAGCCAGGATCTCTTCATCACGTAAAACCAGCTTTTCTAGCTTCTGAAGAATTTCGGATTTGTCTCCCCTGATAGATTCCAGTTGTTGAAATACTGGTAACGTAATCTCTGAAACATTTACTTTTTTTCCCTCAGTTTCAAGAAGACAAATAATCTTTCGTTGTCTGGCTTCTCCAAATCCCATTGCCAATGGTGAACCGCTATATCTGATTTTTTCAGATTGTGCCACCTTTTGAGGTACATGTAAATGACCAAGGGCAACATAATCCACCTCTTCAGAAAAGATCTGATGATGCACATGCGCCAGAGAGCCAATGTATAACTCACGCACGCCATCGTCTTCCACCACTTTTCCTCCGGCAGTAAACAAATGTCCCATCACGATAACAGGCATTTCAGCCCCATTTCTTCGTTGATTGGCAAGTACACATACCGCTTCATAATGATTTTTAATGCCATCCAGCATCTTCTTTTCTTTATCCTGGATACTTTCTCCTGCCTCAGCACATCGAATATCTCTGTCCCTTAAAAAAGGCACAGCACAAACAATCAATTTTGTTATGCCAACATGATCCTTGACCTCAATAATTTCATCACTAATATCATCAGAAATCGATCCAATCACATGAATATTAAAATAGCGTAACAATTCTTTTGGTGCATTCAGTAAAGCAGGAGAATCATGATTCCCAGCAATAATAATAATATGACGACATACTGAATTTATCAGATTTCCTAAAAACTGATAATAAAGTTCCAATGCTGTATTAGATGGTGTATTGGTATCAAAGATATCACCTGAAATCAATAAAACCTGTATTTTATTTTCTTTAATATAATCTATCATCCATTCCAAAAAACGCTTAAAGGCTTCATATCTTTTTCTACCATGTAAAAGCCTTCCCAAATGCCAGTCTGATGTGTGTATTATTTTCATTAGAACCTCATTCTTTTATGCTAATCCTATACTAAAATTTTCAATAAAAGTCATGTATAAAGATACTCGTAATTTTAATCATTTCGGTCATATGCAGTCAAGTAATAAATATTTTGCTTAACAAGAATGTTATAAAAACTATCCACATTGGACTAATTGATCAAAATGATTCTATTCCTCTTCATCAAATACAACCATCTCTTCATCTCCTGCATACAGTTCAAAATGAATATTTCGATCAGATTTTCTGTATTTTTCCAAAACGTCCATCACTTCATCAAATACTTTTTCAATTTTTTGCATCTGTTTCATCTGAGCTTCATTCGATTCATCCATACTCATTTGTAAGAGTTCCAAGCGCCCTTTCAAAACCATTAATGGCTGATTTAGCTCATGATTGGCTGTTACAGCCATTGCATAAGCAGAACGAATTCTTTCCAGATTCAAAACTTTTGCATGTTCTTCTTTTAATTGAATATTCGCTTTTTTCAATTGTCGGATGTAATAAATGATAATAAGACTTAAAAGTGCAATCATACCAATTACAGACATGAGATAAATCTGATTCTGTTTTTGCTTTTTAATAACCGTTTCTTGTAGTTTCTGTTGTTTAACAAGTAAATTATTTTCATTTTTCTTGATTTCTAATTCTCTGTTTGCAATATATAGTGCTATTTTCCTATCTTTGTTTTCATCATAAATTTTTTGACTATAAAGATGATGAATCTCATAATATTTTAAAGCGTCTTTAAAATTTCTTAATTTTTTGTAATTATCAAACAAAATTAATGAGCTCATCGCAATATATATTTTTATATCTGTTTGAATCGCTAAATCATACGCTTTTTTTGCATAATAAATACAAGAAGATCTATTGTTTCTTTCTTCATACAAACGAGCAATATTTGAATATACTAATGACAAATCAGCATATCTTTTATTTTTTTCCGCAATATCTTTTGCTTTAAACAGATACTCCTGTGATTTTTGAAAATTTTTCTGGCTTCTTTCAACTGCACCTAATATATTGTAGGAAGATATCAGTAAGGCAAAATCATTGTTTTTTTGGGCTAAAGAAACTGCTTTTTTGGCATATATTCTACTGCTATCTGCATAAACAGATGTAGATATATAAATCATCTCAAAATAGACCGCTGCAAACCTATCATAGATTTCTGCACCAAGAGCCTCTTCTTTGAATAATTTCTCGGCTTTTCTTAAGTAAGAGAGGGCTTTTACCTGTTCTCCAAATGCTCGTAAATCTTCACCTATGGCCATATTTAATCTTGCCATTTCATTTTTATCATTTATACTCATGTAGTAATCCAAAGATCAGGTATAGTGTTTTAATGCTTTATTACCTTCTCCATTGATTTTTTGAATATTTCCAATTAAGTAATCAGACTTGGCACTTAATATATCATAGGGTCTTCGAAATATAATCTCTTCAAGCATCTTAACTTCTGAATCACTATTTTTGTTATTGATCATTTTTATTTTTAGAATATCATTCAATAGCTGAATTTTATTTTCATTATTCTTTTCTAGTTTGAGCTGATGACTTAAACTATCTAAAACATTGCCATTATGATCTAAACCTGCTTCTTCTATCTGATTAGCATTCAAACCATGATATACAGGGAGAACTAAGAT
>JAGOCT010000261.1 GCA_017998585.1 Candidatus Cloacimonadota bacterium
CTGTTATTATAGTTTCTTCTATGCACCGGTTGAAACAGAAGCCTTTGGTGCTGATGTCATCTATAAAGAAGACGGACCGGTCAATTCAGGCAACCCCTTTATTAAAACTGCTCATGATATTGAAAACCTTGTCATACCAGAGATAGAAGATGCGCCAAGCCTGAAAAAAGTAATCACAGCCACCCGTTTGTTAAAACAGGAAGCAGGGGATCAGACACCCATCATTGGCGTTGTCATGTCACCCTTCTCTTTGCCGGTTATGCAGATGGGCTTTGAGCGGTATCTGGATTTAATTCATGAGGAACCTGTATTATTTAACAAACTCATGCAGAAAAATGAAGCATTTTGTGTAAAATGGGCAAATGCCCAGTTAGAAGCCGGCGCAACTGCGATTTGTTACTTTGATCCGGTTTCATCTCCTACCATCATTCCACCTGAACTTTACAGAAAAACCGGATTTGTCGTAGCAAAAAATACAATTTCACAGATAAAAGGGGCAACAGCCACTCATCTGGCTTCCGGCAGATGCCTGGATATTGCGGATGATTTATGCCAGACAGGTACTTATGTCGTTGGTACATCAGTTGAAGAAGACCTTGAAACCCTTAAAAGCACATTTCAAAATAAACTAACCATACTCGGTAATTTAAACGGAATAGAAATGTGCCGATGGACACCCGAAGAGGCAGAAATCCATGTAAAAACTGCCATTCAGAAAGCCGGAAAAGGTGGCGGGTTTATACTCTCAGATAACCATGGTGAGATCCCTTATCAGGTATCAGAAAAAACCTTAATGGCAATCTCTGATGCGGTTCAAAAATGGGGCAACTATCCCTTGATGGAACGTAATGACTGAAACCTTGTATTTATCAGTCTGTTCTCACTTCAGGCGGGAAGTCGATACCATTCTGGCTGAAATTGATAATATCAATATCAAGCCCCTGTTTTATCCGCCCTTGTGTATCTTCCGTTCTGAAAACCAAAAAGTCATAAGCCATATTCTGGATAATATACCAGATAACTGCATTTTGAATTTACTTACAGGCTGTATGATTGCAGAAAAAGATTTGAGTAAAAACCAAGACAGAATCGTTCATCTGAAAGAAAATTCCTGTTTCTACTTTCTGCTCAATGCAGAAATGGTTGATGACTTAATTGCCAAAGGGAATTATCTGCTAAGCCCCGGATGGCTGATTCATTGGAGAGAGTACCTGAAACACTGGGGATTTTCGCAGGATCTGGCAAGTGATTTTTTCAAAGAATCTGCTAAACAGCTGGTTTTACTTGATACAGGTCTGATACCTGATATTGAGAAAGAAATAGACGCTTTTTCAAAATATGTCAATTTACCTTATCAGATTATCTTTACAGGGATTAGCCATTTCAGACTATATCTGAATCAGGTAATCAGTAGATGGCTAAACACTCAAAAAAACAGACTGATTCTATCAATATCTCCGAAATTCAAAAGAAAAATTCAGATCTCAGTATGGCACTTGATATTTTAAGTCATCTGAGTGCTATTTATGAAGAAAATACAGTCATTCATGAAGTACAAATGCTATTTTCGATGCTGTTTGCACCTAAGTCTCAATGCTGGATTAAGACAGAGAATCAGCAACTGCTTGAAATAATATGTGATAATCAGGATCAACACAATGAATTACAAATCAATCAATTGCTCAGTTCGAACGAGAAATATCTGATTGATGAACAACAAAATGGTTTTATCTTGAATATCGGTTTACCTGATAAAGTAGCTGTCTTGTGTATTTCAAAAATCAAAATGCCTGAATATCTGACTCAATATCTGAATCTGGCGGTTCAAATCGCCGATGTATGCAGTGTCATTATTAAGAATTGCCGTTATCACAAACAAATTCGTGAGCAAAAAGAAGAAATACTGAAACAAAAGGAAATCGCAGAGTCCGCTTCAAAGGCAAAATCTCTTTTCCTGGCAAACATGAGTCATGAGATACGAACCCCATTAAACAGCGTCATTGGCTTTACCGATCTGCTGTTACAAACTCAGTTAAATGACATACAAAAACAGTATGCTTATAACTCAAACATTTCCGGGCAGGCATTACTGGGTATTATCAACGATATTCTTGACTTCTCCAAAATTGAAGCAGGAAAGATGGAACTGGAATATATTCAAACGGATCTGATAGAAATTGTAGAAAAAGCGATTGACATTGTCCGCTATCCTGCAGATAAAAAAGGCATTGAGCTGATCCTGAATGTCCAACCAGATATCCCAAATTATGGGGATTTTGATCCCATCCATTTACAACAAATCCTGATTAATCTGCTTAATAATGCCATCAAATTTACCGAAAAGGGAGATGTCGAACTAAAAATCAACTATCGGGTTTTAGAGGATTCTCAAATTGAATACCAGTTTTCGGTTATTGATACCGGAATTGGCATGAGTGAAACAGAACAGCAAAAGCTTTTCAAAGCCTTTTCTCAGGCAGACAGCTCTACCACCAGAAGATTCGGCGGGACAGGTTTAGGTTTGATTATCTCAAAGCTTCTGGTTGAAAAAATGAATGGACATATCAGCGTATTCAGTTCTCCTGGAAAAGGCAGTCAGTTTATTTTCACCATAAAAACGAAGTATCAGGCATTATCCTTTGAAAAAACGAATGATCCATTAAAAATCAAAACGGTTTTATTAGTAGATGATAACCCCAAAAATCTGATGATACTGAAAGATTATCTAAAACACTGGAATATCTCAACTGTATCCTGTTCAAATGGTCTAGAGGCACTTAAAACAATCCACCAGGGCAATCAGTTTGATCTGATGATCATTGACTATATGATGCCTTATCTTGATGGTATTGAAACAGTTCGTAAAATCAGGAACAAGCTGCTAATCGATGCAGATCAATTACCGATTATTTTACTACACAGCTCTCTTGAAAATCAAAAGATTCAAGCGCTGTGTCATGAACTAAAAATCCGCTTTAATCTCAATAAACCGCTTAAATCAAGAGAGTTATATCAATATTTAAGAAATCTTCGCAAAGCAGTAATACAAGATGATGAATCTAGCAGAGATAAGCCAAATGACAGAGAACGATTCACTCTGCCTGAAAACTGTAAAATTCTGATTGCAGAAGATATTAAATTAAACATGATTTTGATACGTTCCATGTTACTGAATCTGATACCAGATGCTGTAATTACAGAAGCAAAAAATGGATTAGAAGCCGTATCTGCATATCAATCCGGTCAATTTGATTTAATCCTGATGGATGTCCAAATGCCTGAAATGGATGGTTTGCAGGCGACCATTGAAATCAGAAAGCAGGAAATTGGCAGACATACACCGATCATTGCTTTAACAGCCGGCGTCTCAAAAGATGAACAGGAAAATTGTCTAAACTCCGGCATGGATGATTTTCTGAAAAAACCGGTTGAACCAGATCAGCTCAAGGAAAAGATTTTTAGACACGGATTACGCTGATTTGTAACTACTCAGGTACTTGTTTACACAATAAATGTGTGTCTGCAAAATGTCATTGTTTGAAAAAATGTCAAAATGGTCTGTAGGGATGTGCGAAACGGAGCTTGCGTAGTGCCGTACATCCGAAAAACAAAAAGGGAAAATGCCCTGTTCCGTGTATCATACAGGCATCCTAAGCGGATTTACGGCGCTTCGCTTCGCAAATCCCTACAGGTGCTTTTCAATTTATCAATTATTGCACAGCTTATTACCGTATTTTAAAATAACAATCAGTACCTGAGTAGTTACATTTTTTTTCTTTGCGTACTTTGCGTTCTTTGCGAGAAAAATGTACCGTAAGCTACTCGCTTGCGAAAAGAGAATGGCAAGCAGGTTGCTTGCCCTACAACCTTTGCAGACACACATTTATTGTGTAAACA
>JAGOCT010000262.1 GCA_017998585.1 Candidatus Cloacimonadota bacterium
CAAAACCGTAAGCCTTTTTGATTTCTTCTGTCTTTTCTATAATCTTGTGTAGTATGAAATTATCAATGGTATCTTCCACAATGACAGAGCGGATATGAATTGCTTTTTTAGACTGACCGTATCGGTCGATGCGTCCGTTTCTCTGCTCCAGCCGGTTTGGATTCCAGGGGAGTTCATAATGAATCAGACAGGAAGCCATGTATTGCAGGTTGATGCCTTCTGATAAACAGTCAGTGGTTAGTAATATCCCTTTTTGTGATTTTTCAAACTGCTCCAAAACATCCATCCGGCTATTGTAATTCATCGCTCCATAAACTGAGAATATACGGGTATCTTTCAAATCTTTCGTCAGATTTGAGGCTAAAAAGTCCAGTGTATCTTTATATTTGGTAAAAAGAATGATATGTTGGTCATAGTTCATCAGTTCCGGAATAATCGTTTGTTTTAGGTATTTATACTTCGAACCTTTATTTTTGTCAAGAATCAGGAGTTTTTCTTTCAGGTTTTGAATGGTTTCAATTTCGTATGCTTGTATTGCTTCAGAAAAACGGTTTCTTTCTATTTTTTGTCCGGTTTCTTCGGATTCAAGGCTGTCATTCAAATCAGTTTCAGTAATATAACTGCCTGTTTCCTCCTGATCTGTTTGAATCTGCACTGATTGCTCAAAGCGGAGATGTTCGAGCCTGTTTTCAAGAGATTTTAGAAGTGCATAAGGTGAACTGATAAAGCGTTTTAACAGATGGAGTATCAGAAAATCTGTCTGAAATCTTGATTTGACATCTGTTACTGCGAGAGAAGAAAGGGTTTCGTGGTATTTAATCAGTTCATTGTAGATTTGAATTTCTTTATTGTCTTTTAAATCAATCAGTTCAACCTTTTTATCACTGTTATCCGGAAAGGGATTAAAGTCTTCTGACAGCCAGTTAATCAAGTCGTTTCGGGTTCGCTGGCATACATGCATTTTTGCTTTTTCTATATTGATTTTGTAATCGTCTTCTACAATTTCCGGATTTAAAACACTTAAGAGAGAAGCGTATGAATCTCTGTAACCATTGTGCGGAGTAGCAGACAAGAGCATAAGATTTTTCGCTTTTTTGCTGATTGTCTGAAGCATTTTCCATCTTAACATAACAGAAGCACTGGCTGAAATCTGATGAGGTTTCGCACATAAGTGGGCTTCATCGACAATCACCAGGTCATAATCGGTTGACCCTGCTGAACTAAGCTGTTCATCCCTTTTGATGTAATCTATGGAAGTAATTAACCTTGGGTAATAATGCCAGGGATTGGCATCAGAAGGAATTTCCCGCTCCAGCGGTTTTCGGCTGAGCTGACTCATGATTTCAAAATTGAGATGAAAACAATTTGCCATGACTTCTTTCCACTGTTCACGAAGATTCGAAGGTGTAATAATCAGTATTTTTCGTATCATCTGTCTTGCCATCAGTTCACTCATAATCATACCGGCTTCAATGGTTTTTCCCAAACCCACATCATCGGCTATCATCAGACGGACAGGCGTTTTCTTCAAAGCAATCAGAACTGGCACTAACTGAAATTTTGTCGGAATAATACTGGCTTTGTGTAAACTGATGAAGGGAGAATCTGCAAATATGAGACTGAGTCTCCAGGCCTGAAGATACATTTTTTGCCAGGCAGGGTCACCCAGGTCTCTTATCTCCGGAAAAGAATTATCTGAGAGAGTCATATTGTTTATTTCTTTGGGTAAATAAAAGGTTCTCTGCTCGGATTCATATCCGTCAAGACGGGTTAAATCTATAAATTTGGACTGATTATAAATGGCATCAATACGCCATAACCTATTGCGTAAATTGACAATCTGTCCTGGTCGAAGTTCTATTAATTGCATAGTCGCTCCTAAAATTAGCTTCATTAACCAATAAGTAATAATTTATTTTACTTGTCAAGTAGTTTTTGAAGAGATCTTAATATCTTTGTTTGTCCCACCCACCGGGGTGGGGATGGGGGGTGAAACCGTTTCCACACGGTTAAAACCATTTTCACATGGTTGAAACCATGTGCTACCGACATATTACCCCTCAGGGGTATAGGTTATTGGCTTTTTCGCCATGTTCCTGAGGAACAAAATGTCAGCATAACTTAATGAAAATATAGTCTTTTTAAAACCTCTTGTCAAGGGCTTTGATTGAAATTAAAAAATTATTGATGACTTATTATCCTATTGACAATTATTAACTTTTTTAAAAGTTTGTCAATGGAGGGTATTTATGAAAAAATTTACTATAATTATTTTGATTATGAGTTTTGGTATATTAAGCGGATTCATTCTAAATCATTATATAAAAGAGAAAAAGTCCGATTTATCTAAGAACAAAACTGATCATACACCGAATAAAGCTATAGAAAAGAAGTCTGTAATTAACAGAAAAGCCACGCCTGATTTCACACAGGCACTTTACATCACAGCATATACTGTCAGTTTAGATAAGTTTGATCTCATACTCCAGAAAGCCAAAGATTCAGGTATCAATACCATTGTCTTTGATGTGAAAGAGATGCAGGGCTATGTCTATTTTCCGATAAAAGAGGACAGTACCATGAAGTATCTGGAGCAGGAAAAGCTTTGGGAGATTGAGCATATCATCAACAAAATCCATTCATACGATATGCTGGCAGTCGCCAGAGTCGTTCAGTTTTTTAACATTGCTTCAGCGAAGAAATACCCCAATCTCCTGATAAAACATACAAATGGTGGTTATTGGAGTGAGAAACCAGGTAAATTAACCTGGTTGGATCCTTCACAACCTGAAGTACAGAATGACTTAAGGGCTTTGATTAATAAACTGGGTAAAACTGATGTGGATGAAATTCAGCTGGATTATGTCCGTTTTCCGACAGAGGGAAATCTTTCTAATGCCTCCTTTTACTATCAAAGAATGGATTATGAAAAAGCGATGAAAGATACGGCATATGTGAAGCGAGAGAAAAGGCATGTTATTGCTGAATATTTAAAATCACTCAGACAAATCTGCGATCAAAACAATGTCAGATTGACTGCAGATATTTTTGCCATTATCGCCTGGCAGAGAGACATTGATATCCGAAATACCGGTCAGGATATTGCCATGATGACACCTTACTTGTCTCATCTGCACCCGATGATCTATTCGTCTCATTTTGCACGGAATTTTAATCACAGAAGTGATGATATATATAATAAACCTTATGCAATCGTAAAAGAAGGCTTACAGTTAACTAAGCTTAAGACTCATCCGAATTGTTCTGTTATTCCCTATCTTCAGGCTTTTGACTGGAAGGTCAACTATAATAAACAATATTTGTTTGATCAATTTCAAGCGACAACTGATGCCGGATGTAAAGGCTATATACTCTGGAATGCCGGAAATAACTATGATCGGACACTGGATTGGGTTAAAGAATGGAATCAGAATGCTCCAAAACAAACTGAGAAGGATTCTCTATTAAGTGCTAAGTAGTTTTTGAGACACAGATTTCACTGATAAGAACGGATTGATAAAAATAAAAGAACTCATTTTAAGAGCAGTATTTTACGTACAGAGCTATGTCCTTCTGATTTTAGGCGAATAAAGTAGATACCGGAAGGCAGACTCTTTTTGGAATCATCTTTACTATTCCAGTCAAGGCTATTCATACCCCGATTGGCAGCTGATTGGTATAAATGCTTTACTTTCTGACCTTTGATATTATAACTCATGTTTCCGAGTTGTATAACTGATTAAAAAATAGTAAGATAGCAAAAATAAAGTTTGACAAAAAGTCTCCTTAAGTTATTGTTGTATTAGAAGATAAACAAAACAAAAAAGGAGACTCAATAAATGAAAAATTCTTTTTTTAATAAATTCTGTCAAGCAAAAACTGATAATCTTCAATATT
>JAGOCT010000263.1 GCA_017998585.1 Candidatus Cloacimonadota bacterium
AAGAGACCATTTGGTATGAAAATCAATCTGGGTAGTATCAGTAAAGGTTACATTATTGATAAAACAATGGATTATCTGATTAAACAAAATATTGAGGAAGCTTATATTAATGCAGGCGGAGATATCAGAGTGTATTCAAAGCATGATAAACCCATTCGTATTGGTATTCAGCATCCAAGAATTGCAAATGATATTATTGCAACACTTGAAGTGAGTAATATGTCAGTCGTTACTTCGGGAGATTATGAAAGATTTTTTGAAAAAGATGGCATCAGATATCATCATATCATCAATCCAAAAACAGGTTACCCTGCTCTTAAAACAATCTCTGTCACTGTCATATCTAAATCAGCACTAATTGCTGATGGATTAAGTACGACACTCTTTGTGATGAATCCAATCGAAGGCATTGAGTTAGTAAAAAAATATCCTGATACGGAAGCCATAATCTACTACAAATCTGATGAAGGCATTGTTTCTTTGAAATCATCAGGCATAAAAAAATATTTAGTTTCGGAGAAATCTCTTGATTAAACATGATGTTCAAAACCAGAAAGATACCAGACGCATAAAAATCGATAAAGTAGGTGTAAAAAACATTCATTACCCGATTATTGTTGAAGACAGAGCGAATAAAATACAGCATACCACTGCGATTATTGATATTTATGTTGAGCTGCCTCATGAGTACAGAGGGACTCACATGAGCCGTTTTTTAGAAGTACTGAACAGTTATCATAAAGAAACTCTGATTGATAATCTAGAGCCATTTTTACATGACATTAAACAGAAGCTACATTCGGAAGCTGCTTATGTCAATATCAAATTTCCTTACTTCATCAAAAAAACAGCTCCTGTTTCAAATATCGAGTCACTTCTTGATTATCAATGTGAATTTTCTGCTGTCCTAAACAAATCTTTTGATTTTATCATCTCAGTAAATGTACCCGTTACGACTTTATGCCCCTGTTCAAAAGAAATCAGTCAGTATGGTGCTCATAATCAAAGATCAAAAGTAACTTTAAAAGCTCGCTACAAAGATTTTATATGGATTGAAGAGCTAATTGCCTACGTAGAAAAATCAGCCAGCTGTGAAATTTATCCTCTGTTAAAGCGGGTAGATGAAAAATATGTAACAGAAAAAGCATACGAAAACCCTGTCTTCGTCGAAGATATAGTTAGAGATATTACATTAAAACTCAAACAGGATAAGCGAATTACCTGGTTTAGTATAGAATCAGAAAACTTTGAATCGATTCATAACCATTCTGCTTATGCATTTGTTGAACAAGAACAAAACGAAGATTAGAGTTTTGTACTGCTATACAGGTATTCTGGAGAAAACAAATCACAATATACTTTTTCAGACTACATGAATAAAAGAAAGATCATTGAATGAAAACCACACATAAAGTACTCAATAATGGATTTAAAGTTATTTTTACCAGAGATGATTCATACCCTTTAATCAACATTCAGTTATATGTAAAAATGGGCTCTTGTTGGGAAAACAATGACGAAGCAGGATTTAGCCACTTAATGGAACATTTGGTCTTTAAATCAACAGAGAAGTATCCACTCAATACTGTCATGGAAAGAGCATCGACCCTTGGTGGATCTATCAATGCCTTTACCGAATATGATTCTACTTGTTTTTATCTGACTCTGCCTAAAGAAAAAGTACATTTTGGATTAGATATTCTGGCTCAGTTAGTCAGATTTGCCAATTTCTCTGATGAAGAATTTTATTCAGAAAAAAAAGTAGTTATTGAAGAGCTTAAACAATACAGAAATGATAAAGAAGATTATTTTATTGAACAAATACCCGGTATGTATTTTAAAAAGAGTCCCTTTATAAAGCCAATCATTGGTTCTATGGAATCCTTACAGAGATGTAAACCTGATGAATTAAGGCGCTTCTATCAAAAATACTATCAACCGCTCAATTGTTTTATTTGCATATCTGGGGACTTTAATACTTCTTCAATGCAAAATCGAATAAAGCATTATTTTGCCGACTGGATAAACAATCATAGTGATTCTTTTTTGCATGAACACCTGAATCAATATCATCAATTTTATTCTCCTGGTTTTAAGGTTAAAGGTATCGATGAACTCAATCATCAGATTTATCACCATTTTCAACAAAATTTTAAAAGTAATCTGCTTGCCTTTGTTTTACCTGAATTTTCAGACAAAAATAAAGATTCTTATGCCCTGTCTTTACTTTGTAAAATGTTTGCGATGGGAAAAAACTCGATTCTGTATCAGCGCCTCTTTATCAAAGAAAAACTAGTAGATACAATCAAAGTACATTCTATTTCCGGCATTTACAATGGCTTGTGTCTGATACTGGTTCATCCTCGTAAGTATGATCAGATTTATAAGATCATTCAGATTTTTATTGAAGAGCTCAAGGCATTGCCCGAGAATGTTAAAAACCTGGAAAACATTGAGTATCATAGAAATGAACTTATCTATGCGTACTTATACTCTTTCGAATTTATGGAATCTCTTGGTCTAAGTATTGGTTCTGAAGAACTTTTAGGTAATTACCAGGAATTCTTCCTCTATTTAAAAAAAATGAAAGCGGTCAGCAGTAATGATTTAATAAAACTAGCCAGAGACGTATATTCTCTGAACTACCTTATGATCGCCACTTCAGGCAAAACTGCCCTCAAAATCGATGTCCTTACAGATTTACTAAATCAATTTAAAATGACTGATTTATACGATTCGAACTTCTCAGAATGGACATTTAATGTTCACAAAGAAATTAAACACCTAAAATCTTCAGATTTACCTGATTTTATAAAAAAAACACAACGTCATTCATGCAATATCAGTATTTCTGATTTGAATTCACAAAAGTCCTTGCTTTTTAAAGAACACGTCTTAGCAAATGGTATCAGACTTTTCATGAAAAAAGTTCCTCAAAAAGCGATGTGCGGTGTATCTTTAGCATTAAAAAGTGCTCAGATATATGAAAATCATCATCAGTTAGGCTTGAACCAACTCACTTCTACCCTATTGATGTATGGTAATTCAAACATGAGTTATGAAGAATTTTTGAACTATTGCACAAAAAAGGGAGTACAATTCTCAATATCTTGCGCAAAAGAAAATACAAAGATTAAATTTAAATGTTTCAATGATCACCTGTATGATTCACTAGCCCTGATTACTGATGTGCTATACCAGCCTGTTTTTCCAAAAGAACATTTCAAAAACCTGCAAAAAACATTTATCAGTACGATAAAAAGAATGCGGGATTATCCTCAAACTATGGCAGTCTATAACTGGAAACAGCTTATGTTTGGAGATCACTCAAATCTGTTGAGCAAAGATGGTCAGGTGGAAACTTTAATTAATTTCTCTACAGATGATTGTATGAACTGGCATCAAAAGCATCTAATTAACTGTAATGCGAACCTGGTTATCGCAGGAGATATTGATTTTGATAATGTCATTACTATTTGTGAGAAATTGTTCAATAAAGGCCAACATGAAAATATCAATCATGATTTAATCAATCATATCGATCCTGCTGAAGATTCGTTTCGTATTATTCAAAATAAACATGATCAGTCTATCATCAATATTGGCGGTTTCAGTTGTAAATCAGATGAAGTTGAAAATAAAACAGCCCTGTTTATCCTTTCTCAAATTTTAGGGGGTGAAATTAACTCCAGACTTTTTAATGAGTTGAGAGAAAAAAGAGGTATTGCCTATTCAGTTGACTTTGATTTTGATAGTTTGGAAAATACAGGTTACTTCAATGCGTTTTCTATTGTAGATAAGAATTATGAACAGGAAGCGATAAATGCTGTCCATACGATACTTGAGTCAATTGCCAGAAAAGGTGTAAGTAAAAAAGAAT
>JAGOCT010000003.1 GCA_017998585.1 Candidatus Cloacimonadota bacterium
CTTCCATCAACAGCGCCATAACCGATTAATCCGTTATCTGCACTATAAACCTGTGCTGCATATTCGTTTAAACCATCATAATCCTGACCGATTAACAGGTCAAAAGATCCCATGTTCATTTTTGCCCATAATAAACGTAAGTTAACACCAGTACCATATTCTACTTTTGCTGTTAAGTCATCTTTTTTGAAGTTAACGCCAAAACGGCTGTTGCTCTGTATTCCGTAGTTTAAATCAAAGTCAGATTCTCCTCCTGCATAGTCTTCATTTGGCATTTCATACCAGTAACCAAGACGAGCGCTTCCATAAGCTTTGATTTCCTGAGCAAAAGCAGTAGTTGCTGCGAGTGCTAACGCGAGTGTAACGAAGATAACCTTCTTCATTTCAAACCTCCACTATTATTTTTATTTTCACTTACATCTTATAATATAATATAAAGCGCATATAAAAAGCAAGTAAATTTTTCGTTAAGAAAAAAATACTTGCTTAAAATGTTAGCTAACTATATGCAATTGTTACATTAAGAAATCACAAGAAATTCTCAGTGTATTATGATTTTCCCAGTTTGTTTCTATCTGATATGCCAAATCAAGCGATACTTTGTATTTTCCGGAAGGTTTTATGTTAAATCCTGTGCCGATTGAGTATCTTTTATTGTTTCCGGTGAGGAGCTCCTGTGAATAACCTCCCCGAATAGACATTAACTCCTTAAACAAATGATATTCAGTGCCTAATTTGAAAATATCTTCCGTATCTGAATGAATTGACTTATCTAAGTCAAGTGCAAAAGAATATTTATCTGCTTCTCTGCCAAATCCAAAAACAAGTGTAGCAGGTAACCCTTCACTGTATTTACCTTTGGCTGTTCCTACTTCATTTTCACTGTTCCATGAGATAATTGAAACTGGATTTTTAAGGATTAAACCAAAATGATCAAAATCACCCAGTTTCATGTGCATTGCCAGATCCATTGCAAAACCGGTTGCATTTCCACTGACCTGATGATTTAATCCGCTTACCGGATCAAAGTATGCCCCTTCTGAGTTGTTTCCGAAAGAGGAAATGAGTAATTTTGCATTTAGTCCCAAATCAAAGAAAGCAAAACGTGTATAGTTACGAATGAACTCTTTTGATAATGCAGATGAAAGAATCACTGTCGTTTCAGACATTGCTTCATCTCCAGAATGTATAAAACCTAAGCCAAAAGCATTATTAGATTTCGTTTTATGAGTAAAACCAAAATATGAGTAGCTATATAAATCCTGAATATTGACGTTATCAAAACAGATTGCATTATCATAGTTTGATTGAGTGGCTGATGCCGGATTCCAAACCAAACTACCTGCATTTTTGCTGATTGCCGTTTGAGCTCCGCCCATACCCATTGCTCTGGCTCCAAATCCTATGTCAAGGAAGGCAGCCTGAATATTGCTTAACTCTTCTGCCTGGCAAATAAGACTCAGGCTAATCAGTAAGATGATGAATGATAATCTTTTCATTTTCCCCTCCTTATTTAATCAGAACAACAGGTTTGACATATTCTTTGCGGTCTTTGGCATCTTCAACTACCAGGTGTATCACATACCGGCCATTTCGTGCCATCCTATGATCGTCAGTACGTCCATCCCAATAGAGTGAGGTAGATTCTCCAATATTGTATTCACCTTTGAGGAATGCCTTTTGATTTACGATCGTTCGAACTAATGAACCATTTAAATTATAGACTTTACAAGTTACTTTAGGATAACGTGTATTTTTTGAAGCGATTTTAAAGGATATCTGAAGTCCACTATTCGATCCAATCTGATCATGTGGTGTAAAAGGATTGGGAAGAAGTTTTAAATCATAAAGTCCTAAAGCTAACGAAGGACTCAGTAGTGCAAATTGTCCCCATCCAGGTATTTCTTCAACTAATACAGATGAGTCAGATCTGTTAAGCTGGCTAACTAAATGAATCCATTGCATTCTGTCGAAGTCCCATGTCGCAATTGTTTTAGAAGTAAGATTTTCAGAGCTTACGACATCAAAAGAAATACCTGGTTTGAAATTAAAGTTTGGATTTCCAGATGAAAGTGTATGGAAAACTTTTCCTTCGACATCATAGGCTGTTCCGTACTGTTGAACAGGGGACACCTGAACATGATTAATGTAGATGTTGGCTGTTCCATTGGAAAGCATGCCTTCAGGTAGATAAAGATTGCATCCTAAACCTGTAAAGAGTGTATCTGCAGGTGTCTGAGGTGTAATGAGTTTATAGACGCTGATTCTTTTTTCATTTTCAACCATAATATCAGAGTGATTAGGATCAGATGCACTTACTTTCAATGCCACAATGCCAATAAAATCATTTTTTGGTGTGAATTTGATCAGATCTCCATTAACTGTGATTGAACCCTGTTCTTCTAAAATGGATTGAACATTAGGGCTAATTGTCATTACTTCACCACTATCGCTTTTAGCAATAACACGATAATAATTGTTAATGATAGAATTACTTACTTCATCAGCACCGTCAATGAAGATTTCACTTAATCGCATTTCTTTTATTGTAACAGATGCACTGAGATTGATTGTGATATCATTGAGTTTTACTTTCGCATTTACCAGATTTTGAGCGTAATTTTCTGCATTAAGAGGAGAAATGAAGTCAATACTGCGTTTACTACCCTGAACAGAAGAAAGTTCTCCAAGAGTGGAATCAGCAAGTGTCCAGATGACTTCCCCGTTTGCATCAATTAATTCATTTAAAGAATTTTCCAGTTCATCATTAATATCAGCAGTGATTCGAAGTCTTTGATTGAAAGTGATAAGAGAATTACCTGGTGTTAAAGAACTGTTATTAGCAGAGATGATGCCTGCAGCTGTTATCAGCCATTGGTCAGGTTCATTTTGACTACTGTATGTCAGTCCATTTGTTTGAGATTCAGATACAAAGTAAAATTCTATATTTCCAGATCTGTTTTGAGCAGGGATACTAGCTGTTAACTCTGTATTTGTAGAACCACTGTTCATGGTAATCTCTCGCCAAACATTTTGTAAGTCTTTGTAATGCAGGATAACAGGGTCTGTATAGTTTGGCGCTTTAGTTAAAGTCATGCTGATATTCTCCAAGCTAGATACGGGAATGATCTGAGAATGGTTAAACTTTAAAGGTAGGATTTTGGTGTCAGAGATAGAACTCAGTTGAGAAAACTGAATCGTATAACTGTTTGGTGCCAGATATGTATCAGATCCTGAAGATGGAGGCGTAATTTTGACAGAATAAGTACCTGTATGCAGGGTAGAATCTGTACTAACATAACCATTTTCATCCGTGATCAGATTAATTGGCTGAGTCAAGGAGTTTCCTGTGATTCTAACACTCACAAATTTGAAAGGTTGATTCAGGTGGTCTTTTATGGATAACTGATATGAGCATAGAATGTAATCAAAGAAGTGGTTTACTTCAAGATTATCGCCTGTCCAGGCAATATTTTCAATTACCGTCTCGAATGTTTCAAAATCATATTCTGCTTTTATTTGTAAACTTACAGGGAAATCAGATTCAACCAGAGAATTGAACTGGTAATAGCCTTCACTGCTTGTGTTGACTGAATCAATAAGACCTGACTGATTACTTAAGGTTACTTTTGTGCTGGTAGGTATGATGAAAGATTCATCTGGCATTTTCATTTTTACAAATCCGCCCAGATTAACTGAGTTAGGAATATAGTCAAAATTGTGATTAAAGACAGTATTTTCACCAGGTGTAAGTGTTAATGGCTGAACTTTTTTGTAAACAGCCTGATTATACTGGGCAACAATTTGGAGTTGTACATCGAAGTTATCAATTGGCAGATTAATATTCGGGATACTATAAGATGATGTATTCACCACATTGACAATAACAGGATCGCTATCTGGAATATTTAGCGTAATAATCATTTGAGAAGGATTTACCACTTCAAATGGTTCTACAGACTGATCAGTTATTGTGATATTTCCAGAGATACTGGAAGGTAACTGGGTCAGCTGGAAACTTAACTGAGCTGTAGGATTGCTTTCTGTTAAGACAGCATCCACAGGAGTAGAATCAGTATAATATTGTCTGGAAGCAATCACAGAATATGTACCAAACTCAGGAACAGATATACTGTACTGGCCGTTTTCATCTGTAGCGACTACTCTGATAATCGTATCTTTTTGAGCTGTCACATTTGCAAGTGGTAATGGCTGAAGTTTTGAATTTGTAACAGTTCCGTAGATCACTTTATTTTTAGGATGCATAAGAAATTGAGCCTGTGCTGGGTTTGAAACCCCATTTAAAACGCTTACATTGATATCTGATACAGGGTCATAGGCACCATGACTGGCAGATAATACATAATTTCCGTCAGTGATACTGGAAAAAACAAAAGAACCTGAGTTGTCTGTAATGTAGTTATTTAGGATTTCACCATTTTGTTTTAGGCTGATATTAACGCCTGGAATTCCTTCCTGAGTTGAACTATCATTAGCAGATCCAGATATTGTATTGCCCGTGTAACTGAGCGTAAACAAAAGCGGATCAGTAGTTTGTCCAGACATCACTTGAACAGTAGGGAAGGATTCATTAACAATATAACCTTCTTTTTGAACCTGAATGTAATAGGTTGCGCCTGGCATACCAGTTAGTAAAAAATCACCACTGGTATTTGTACTGGCATAGAATACACGCCCTGAGTTGACATTTGTAGCAATAATAGAAGCACCTGAAACACCTGAATTATTGTATGTTACTTGTCCAGGTATACTCGCAGATTGAACCAGATCGATGTTGCAAATGTTATAATCTCCCGCTTCAATTGTTATTTCCTGTTGGTAGGATACTAAGTCATTGGATACAGCCCAAACTTTGTGATAACCAATGATATTGGAAATTACGTAATCTCCATATTCATTTGTCATGGTCGTATAAGTGTCACCCTGAACATTTCTGGCACGTACTGTAGCATTAGAAACCGGATTATCCTGATAAGTAACTGTGCCTAAAACACTGTTGGGAATCCCTTGTAAACCAGCATTTACAAAGATAGAATCCAATGCGAGTGTATTGGGATGGGTATAGTTTAAGTAACCTGTTTTAACAACATTCAAGCTGTAAGTTGTGTTTGAAACGGCAGGGAAAACGAATGATCCATCTTCACCAGACTGAGTCAATGAAATATTCTGATTACTCAAATTAGTTAGTTTCACGGTTGCATTTTTTAAAGGAAGCCGTTGAGAATTATAGACTAAACCTGCTACAGAACCCTGAAGTAATTGCAACGTAACAGGAAATACTTCAGAAGCGTTGTCAGATATAGATATCGTTGTATTGGTATAAGCTTGATAACCTGCTCTGCTTATTCTAAGTTCATAATTCCCTTCATACAGATTAGAGAATGTAAATTGACCGTTAACACCAGTATTTATACTGCTTTCTTGTCCAGTTGATACTCGTTTTAATATAACAAGTGCGTTGTTAAGAAATGTACCTGATTGGTTTGAAACTGCACCTGATATTGTGGCATTATGTATATCTATAACCAGAGGGTCAAGTGTAACATTTTGGTTTGTTGTAGAAAATACTCTGCTGGCATTATCATAAGTTACAGAATTAAGGTTTGTACCAATTGTGATATTTGAGGTATAGGGAAGTACATTAGTGAATGAATATTGTCCTTGAGCATTACTTGTTGTGCTTAAATTCATAGATGAACCGATAATATTTACTGTTACATTCGCCTGTGGTCTGTTATTGGTATCTTTCACTAATCCACTGACAGTAACTGGCTGGCTATACACAAGAGCCATATTTCTGCTTATAGTCTCATTATAAGCAATCGGGACATTCAACAAACTGTCAGCTCTGTATGACTCTTTGCTTACCTTGATTTTTAAACTACCATTATACAAATTGCTTATTGTGTATGAACCATCTGTCTGCGTAGAGGTCGATCTTGACAAGCCACTGTTTGAGTTATAGGTTGTTACGATAGCACCTGAAACAGGAAGACCTGTTTGCTGGTCTGTAATGGTGCCATTTAAAGTGGATGTATGAACGGACATAGTTAACTGAAGATTTGTAATATTGTTCACTTGTACAGTTTGAGTGACTGATGTATTTTCCCAGCCAGGTTGCACTTTTACTGTAGAAACAGTATAGGTTCTATTGGGGGATAATCCTGTTAGAGTATATTGCCCTGATGTATTCGTAGTTGTCTGGACCGTAATTTCATTGGAAACCGCTTTTACAGGGATTCCTGATAGTGTATTCCCTAACTGGTTTTTGACGATTCCAGAGATATTAATATTGTTTGGTATCAGAGTGATGTATTGATTTTGAACTGGAGTGCTGTTAAGCAGATTGACTGACAGCGTATTAGATTGATTATAATTGCTAAGATTGGCTGTGATATTGTATGTATAACCTGTTTGTAGATTGCTGAGAGTATAATTTCCGCTTGCATCTGATGTTGCAGACCCTGAATATCCGCCAGAAGTACTTACCGCATTAATCAGTACATTGGATAACCCATCACCTGTTCCGTTTGCCTGATTGGTTACTTTACCAGAGATCGAACCGATTGCCTCAACTAAAGTAAAGGTTAAAGACAGTGACCCATTAGCAGGGATTGTAACTGACTGTGTTTGAGGGTAATAGTTAGTTTTTGAAACGGTAATATTTAAAGGTGTTTGAGGCACTATTCCCTGAAGTTCAGTTAACTGTGCTGAAGTTGTATGATTTGTGATATTTCCGTTAGTTGTATTTTCAATAGTAATTGTTGAGCCTATCTGATTACAGGTTATTGCTAATTCTCCAGTTAATGGGCTCATCGTAACATTTCTGGTAATCGTTTGATTTCCAGGTAAAGTGATATTGTTGAGAGAGGTAGTTTGATAATTATTTCGGGTTACTGTGATTGTATAATTACCAGGAATCAGATTGGGAATCAGATAATCACCCGTTTGATTAGTGATTGCAGAACCACCACCTCCAATACTGTTGTTCGCAGTTACAGTCGCATTTTGCAAAGCAGTTGCATTTTGGCTGCTACTTACTCTGCCTTGCAGGGTTGCAAAGTTTGTATTGATGATAAAGTTTTTATTGGCAAGCGTTTGACCTGGATTTAGTGTAAATGAACTGTCAGCAGTTGTGTAACCAGGTTTTGATACATTGATATTCCATGTTCCGTAACTCAGTCCATGGGAATAATTACCTGTTGCACTACTTGATACCTGGATAGATTGAGTGCCATTGCTTGCAGTGATGGTTGCATTTGTCAGCGTGTTTCCGTTCTGATCAAAAACTTTTCCTGATATCTGAGCATTTTGACCAGTTAAAATGAGGTTGTTTGTATATGTTGTACCCAGAATAGCGGCAGAAGGCATTGTAATGGTATTTGAACTATAACCAGAAGCGCTGGCGGTGATCACATATCTGATTCCTGCAGGTACATTTAATGTATAAGATCCATACACATTTGAAACCGTAGAATATGAATTCGCCACATTGTTTAATTCTGAGATCGTAATATTGGCATTACGAACAATTGCTCCCTGATCATTGCTGATTGTACCATTCATAGTTGCCTGATTTAGCGCCATACTGATATTTTGCTGAGTAATGTTAGCGCCTGCAGCAACCGTAACAGAAATCGGATTTTGAGTTAGCATACCAGCTTTTGATGCTGATAACTGATAAGTTCCAGCTGTAAGACTTAATGAATAATCTCCGTTTGCATTGGTTGTAACTGGACTGATTGGCGTTAAAACAGTTCCACTGACACGATTGCCGGAAATGATTGCAGATGCAACACCAGAACCATTTAATAATGCTTTGCCGGATATTACTCCTGGATTGGCATTTAACTCAAAATTTACTCCAGTTGTGGTTTGACCAGGACCAACTGAGATATTATTGTTTGTTGCGGTAATATAATTTGTTTTCTGAGCTGTTACAGAATAGGTACCGGTAGATACAGAAATGATATAATATCCGGCATTATCTGTTTGCGCAGAGAAATTTCCTGCAGTAATGGTTGCAGAAGCAACGGGGTTACCTGCACTGGTTACAGAACCGCTAATGTAAGACTGATTTGGGTAAAGTATAAAATTATTGGAGTTGATGGTTTCACCAACTGTTACGTTTACCAATCTTGTGTTTTGGGCTGTGTAACCTGTTTTAAAAGCTGTAATTGTATAGTTTCCTTGTGGCAGATTTAGTGTATAATTGCCATATTCGTTTGAATAACTAATAACAGGTGTACCACTTTCTGGAGTAGCTGTTATCGTACAGTTATGCAAACCAACAGTACCATTGCCAGCATTACCATTAATTACATTGGCACGTGGAGTCATTTGAGCATCTGAGAGGCTAGTGTTTGTTGGAGATGTAACAGTGATGTTTAGTGTATAATTTGAAGGAGCAGAATAGCCTGTTTTTGCCCAGCTAATCGTCCATGTACCTGGTTCTAAGCCTGTAAACTCATAAAAGCCATTGGCATTAGTTGATCTTGAATAAGTGATGGATCCTTTTGTAGCTGTAACAGACACAGTAGCAAGTGCAGAACCAGAAGGTAGTTTGGTGTAACCTGAAACATTTTTTGTGTTCAGTGTCATGGTTATTGTTGTCAGGGTATTGGTCTGACCCGCAGAGATATTGGTTTGAGCAGTATTATTTGCGGTATATCCTTCTTTTTGTGCTGAAACAGTCCATACCCCTGGAGTGACTGCTATTCTGTAACTACCATTGGCTGCAGAAACTGTTCTTGTCTCGCCAGTACTCTTAGTTGCAGTAACCTGAACGTTACTTAAAGTGGTATTGTTATCAGTGATACTTCCAACCAGGAAGGCTGGTGAGTAATTTAAAATGATATTTACAATCGTATCTCCATTAGAATCAAGATTCGTTGAGTTGGGCTGATATAGATAGTCATCCTGAACAACAGTAACCAATGTGTCTTTTGTTTCGTAACCATCTTTTGATACGGTTAACAGGTATTGACCAGTTGGTAAGAATTTCCTTTCTTTACCGTCAGCATCTACGGTTAAGGGGATGTTATCCATCGTACCTTCGACCGCATCTACGACAACTCTTGCAAAACCCAGACCTACTCCCTGAGGGTTTTTTACTGTAATATTGGCTGTACCAGTTGGAATAGTATAATTAAAATATCTGACAGCACTTGAAGCTGAAACATTGTTTTCACTGGTTGCAATCACTTTCCAGGCATAAGTGGATTGAATAAGCACATTTGCAGCAGTAAAATCGATAATATTGTTGGTTGTAATCTGATTCCATACAGGATACAGAACTTCGCTACCTGCTTCCATTCTCTTTTCATACAGAAATATCTGATAAGTAACAGCTGAAGGCACTGTATCCCATTGAAAAGTAATGACACCCTGATTGTTAAAAGTCGCATTGGCAATTGGCTGACTTAACACAGGAGCTGGTATAGTATTACTTGACTGATAATAGAAACCGCTGGGGTTACCGGTTACATCTGAAGAGTACAAGGGTGAATTGCCAAAGTTACTCATCACAATCCAGTTATACTCTTTACCACTAATCAGTGGGGGAGGTGTGATATGATTAAAGTTGTTGGATGGATCAGGGCTTCCGTAGGTGATAGATGTATTTGGTGTGATTACTTGCCAGATTAAATTGAGTCCGTTAACTATCAGCTTGTCATCTTCATCATAAGAAAGGGTAAAAGGCTGATCAGACAGTACTAAATAATAATATGGAACACCTGATATAGGTTGCCAGGAAAAGGTAGGAGTTGGGTTATTGGTTACAGTACTTCCATTTAAAGGTTGAGAAGTAACAACACCGGTTGCAGATTCTATAATCAGCTGGAATTCCATTGATTGGTCAGTTGTGTTAGGATCTTTAATTTTGCAATAGTACATGCCAACACCAATTCCTAATTGTTGAGCTGATGTGCTGATTACTCTTTTATTTCCACTGACAGTACTATTTACATTGGCCATTGTGTAAGGACCACCCGCATTTTGTGAATAATAGAATTTGCCATTTATTGAACTGGGTGTCCATTCAATAGTGAAGGTTCTGTTTGGTTTATACATATCCATGGGGATATTGACAAGAACGATATTGTTATCTCTGTTCATAGGATGATTCAATATATCAGTGTTATATGTTCCATCAATGCTTAAAGAATTCTGAGATGCATATAACAATCCAGATAACAACATGATAAGCAGTATCATTAAATCTTTAAATTTCATAAATTACTCCTTAAAAATTCCAAGTTAAAGTGCTGCGTAAGAATGGATTTGGAAGTGCAATCAGGTTGATGTCCATTAAAACATTCTTTGTTAAGTTGAATCCTGTACCCAGGGCAATTGATGGGATAATAATATTTTTTGCTGGTTCAACAGGTAAACCGTCTTTATCTTTTAATCCATCAGCTATCTGATCAAACATAAACAGCTGAGTGCTGATTGCAAAATTTTTCCAGCCAACAGCCAGTTTTATATTTTGTTTGGGTTTTAATCCTACTTTGTAATGTAAAGCAGTTGTATCTGCATAAGGCTCAAAAGTACTCAATTCCAGGTTTTTTTTCTGACCATCTCTGTATCTGTTGCATTTATAATCCAGAGATAATTCTCCAAATGGAATTTCTAGTGAGAATATCAACTTAAAATCATTTTTTAAATATGTTGTACCGATAGCAAAATTACCAGGTATATTGATTTTCATGTCTTTACTTAAATAAAGAGTTCGATTGGTAAATGCAAGCTGAGAAGGCTTTAACAGTTCAACATCAAACATCTCTTCATCATCATCCGTCTCAGGAATATCATCCAGACCATCTTCATCATAATCCATTTTAAGTGCTCCGAGAGTATGCTGAACGATATACAGATTTCCATTCAAATCAGAACTCTTGGGCGTATTGAATACTAAGTCAAGGTAAAATTTTGGACTGATATGCCATGACATGGCAAAATTAGTCCCAATGAAGTTGTTCGCAAAATCAATTCTCAAAGTATCATTCATTGTGTTTCGATAAACGACGTTTGGATCATCAAAAGTTACATTAATATCTGTATCACCGCCATATTGCCTGATGAACCCACCAATTTTGGCATCAAGTCCGCTTATCATACTTAATCGGTTGATATTCATGCCCATTCCAAAAGAAATTTTATCACTAAATTTTTTCCCCCATGATAAATTAGCTGTTTGCATACTAATCTCAGCATTTGCAAACATTTCAATACTCAATGGAAGAACTGTCTTCTCCGTATATTCTGTCGCTTGTCCAACATCTTTTAAAACAGAATCTTCAACGACGAATTCAATTGCATTACCAATAAAGCTCATATCCATATAAAATGGACGATACCATGTAAAACCAAAATTACCATACGGAGAACCTGTATGTGTAACTGATACTGCATTAAGCCAGCCACTTTGACCAGCATTTAACTTAAAATCAGGATAAGATTTTTGGATATTTGGGGATTCCGTATCCTTAATGGCTGAATCGACTGCTTCATTGACTGAACTTTCTACTGAACCTGATAAATCTAAACTAAAACCAGGCGCTAAATCAAAAGCCATCATAGAATTATTTACAAAACCCAAGGCTGCTGGGTTTAAAACATTGAGTGACGGATCAAGTACTGCAGAAGATACCGAGTTCCCATAGTTTCTGCTTCTGGCAGTTATTCCTGATAAAAATGAATTATAGAAATTCAAATTCATCTGATGTTTGCCACCATCAAACTTGGTAATCTGATTATCTGCAAATAAGCCACTGATGCTTAGAATCAGACAAAGCATAAGGATAAGCTTTTGCATAATACCTCCATTTTATAATCTTTTTTTTTATAAGTCTATCAGAAATTTCAATTAAAGTCAATCAGAAAATTAAACAAACCGGTTTAAGAATAATCAGTGGATCATTTTAAATGATTCCAGTAATTGATTTTTTGATATCCGATTGACTGATTCAGGGTATAAAGTTTGAATTATATACAGTAGATGAATAAGTGGATCAACTGCTTTTTCATAAGAGGATTCAATAATGATGACCGTACTTTTATTCTCAGGATGATGCATCATCAGGGTTGAATAACCTGGAAGTCCTCCTTTATGACCATACCAGCCAAGTATATCTATAACCCCTGTTTTATATCTGGCAATACCAGGAAAAATATCCACACCTTCTTCTCTTGCCTCTTTCATTTCAATAGATATGTCTGCTCCATTGGCAAGTCTAACTACCCATTTTTCCATGTCATACATGTTAGAAATCATACATCCTGCTCCACCAAAGAGGCTTGGATGATAGATTCCAGATACATCTAATAATATGCCAGGACTCAGGTAGTCTTCATACCCATGTATATGGTTATTTGTTGGGAATCCATGACTTTCTGGATACAAGGTCTTTTTTAATGACAAGGGTTTTAAAAATCTGTTTTCAATCTCTGTCTTTATATTGTTTCCAGTGATATCTTCAATGATTTTTGTTAGAATAATGGTATTTGTATTGCAATAATCAAATTGGCTTCCAGGAACAAATTTTAGTGAAGCGGCATAGATAAATTCCATAATTTCATTATATGAAATGGGCTGTCCTATGTTATTGTATATATATTGATTTCTGAAGGATTCTGATTGTGTATAATCATTCAAACCTGAAGACATATAGGCAAGATGTTTGATTTTTATCTGGTTAGAAAAGGGAACTTCAGGTCTGTACTCTGAAAGATAGTCTTCAAGGGATATTAGGCCCTGATCTGCTAATTGTAATAGAATTGTGACAATAAATGTTTTTGTGTTACTGCCAATCATTGCCTGTAAAGAGGGATTAAGGGATTGAACTGGATTAAGATTTGCGAGTCCTTTATAATATATCATGTTTATGTTTTTATCCGGCGCTTTGATCATTACCATCACACCTGGGCAAACATAAGACTCTGTTGAATAGATACTGTCTGCCTGATTTTGTAATCGTTGAGTGAGCTCTTGATTAATATACTCTACTGATTTTTCTTTTTCAGAACATGCTGTTATCAAGAGAATGATTGCCCAAATCAGCAAGTGAATCTTTTTGCTTTTCTTACCCATATCTAACTCCATGAAGTGATATTTTCATATTCAAATCAACAAGTAATCTATATAATGAAGACTCATTTGTCAAGTAAAAATTGAAAAATGAGTTGTTTATCCTAATTTTTTACTTAGATTATCTCTTGTATATGCTTTGTTGTAATGAATGAGATGATTTGTTAAGAGGTATTATGAGAATTAAGAATTATTTATCCGGTAAAATAGTGGTTCCTTTTGTTTTTATTTTCTTATTCACTTTATCGCTTTTTCTCGATAAACCAATGAATACACTGATTGGCTACTTTAATATTCTAACAAGTTCAGGTTTATTGATTTCAGATTATCTTCACATCGGAGGTTTGTCTGCCAGTCTGTTCAACGTTGCTTCTCTTTTACTGGTATATTTCAGTCTGATTAATCACTTACAGATAAAGGTAACTGGCCCTATATTTGCTGGATTGTTTACGATAGCGGGTTTTGCATTTTTTGGTAAAAACCTGGTGAATACACTACCTTTACTATCTGGCATTTATCTTTACTCTCTTTATCATAAAATAGACATCAGAAACGTAATGATTATCATATTATTTTCAACAGGTATATCGCCACTGGTTAGTTTTACCATGTTTGATTCAGGGATTAACTTAATATATAGTATCCCTTTAGGCATATTTCTTGGTGTTTTTACAGGATTTATATTACCTCCTTTTGTGGCTCATACAGTGAAATTTCATAGTGGATATGACTTGTACAATATTGGTTTTGCGATGGGAATACTGGCATTGATATATACCGCTGGGTTCAAAGCTTTTGGTATAATTGTAAGCCCTGTTAATCTGATATCAGTTGATTATCACTGGATTTTGTTTTCTGTTTTGCTGCTTTTTTCTGCAAGTTTTATTATTATTGCTTATATGATTGATAATTCTGTACATACAGCCTATACGCTTATATTAGAAAAATCAGGGAGATTGGTTACTGATTTTATACGAGAAGCCGGTTTAGCGCCTGCATTGCTTAATATAGGTCTTATGGGGTTTTTGTCTCTCATATTTGTTTTAGTACTGAATATCAAAATCAGTGGTCCGGTTATTGGCGGGATTCTAACCGTGATGGGATTTTCCGCATTTGGTAAACATCCAAAAAACTCAGTACCAGTAATGCTTGGTGTTACTGCTGCAGCCTTTTTATCTCATTATACGCTTAATTCTGCAAGTGTTGTGATTGCTATTTTTTTTGGAACTGCTCTTGCCCCTATCAGTGGTAAATATGGTCCGGTTATTGGTTTTTTTGCTGGTTTTGTTCATTTTTTTGTAGTTCAGGCCACTTCACCGTTTCAAGGTGGCTTTGATTTATATAATAATGGTTTTGCTGCAGGTTTTGTAGCAGCAGTATTTGTCCCGATACTTGAATCTTTTAGAAAGGAAGAGGAATAAATGGCATTACATGAAATAAAGAAAAACTGTAAGATAGTGAATGAATTATTGATGTATTTAATGAGAAATTCATTTCATCAGATAGAGATGCATATTGATTATCAGACTGATGAAAGTGTTATCACTTTTATTGTTGATGAATGTCCTTCTGAAGTAATTTCCCAGATGGCTGAAAATCTTAACAAAGGCAGACGATATGAGTTTGAAGGTTATTATTGGGAACTGATGGGTGAAAGTGATAATACGAATCAGCTCAGTATTATTGGCATGTTGGTTGATGGTATTCATTTTGAAGAAAAAAATGGAAGAACAAAGATGATCATTCATCGAAAACATACCTTTTTAAAAAAATAAGATATTTTGTATTCATAAAAAATGAGATAATTAAATGATGAATCAGGAGTGATGATGGAATTTATTATAGAATTAGCCAGTTTGATTTTACTGATTGTATTGCTTTTTATTGTGATTTTTAAAAAGAATCATTCGCAAATGAATGGTGATACGCTTACGAAAATATATAAAGATGAGTTATCCAGATTAAAAAAAGAATTAATGGATGAAAATTCTAATCAACGCATCGAATTAAATCAAACCTTACAAATGATAAAACATGAAATCAATCAAAACTTAAAAGATAATAAAGTCGAGATAAACAATTGTCTTGATCAGTTTCGAAAAACAATCAGTGAAAAAATGGATTCTTTGACTAATCAGCAAAAAGAAAATAATGAGAAAATTATTGAGAAACAGAATATTGTTCGTCTGGAAACAGAAAAAAAACTTGAAAACAATTCTGGCAATTTATCCAAATCATTTGAGAATTTAAATATCAGCTTAAAACAAAACCTTTCTGAATTTGGAGATAATCAAAGAAAATATGCTGAAGAATATATCAGAAAACACGACGATATCAAAAAAGCAACAGATGATAAATTAGAGCTTATCCGCAAAACCGTTGAAGATAAACTGATGATACTTCAAAATGAAAATAGCAAAAAACTGGATGAAATGAGACATATTGTTGACAGGAAGCTTCAGGAAACACTTGATAAAAAACTAAGTGACTCTTTTAATACTGTAAGCCAACAGCTACAAGAAGTTTATAAAGGCTTAGGAGAAATGAAAACTTTAGCTAACGATGTGGGTGGTTTAAAAAAGGTATTGACCAATGTTAAAACCAGAGGTATCATTGGTGAGATTCAATTAGGTAATATTCTTGAAAGTATTTTGAGCCCTGAACAGTATGAGCACAACGTAGCAATCAAACCTAACTCCCAGGAAAGAGTTGAGTATGCGATTAAGTTACCTGGAAAAGATAATACGCTTCAATCTGTTTATTTGCCAATAGACTCCAAATTCCCTGATTCGGCTTATCAGAATCTATTAAAAGCCTATGATGAAGCAGATGCAGACAAGATTACTCAGTGTCGAAAAGAGTTGGAGAAAACAATTAAAGCGTTCTCAAAGGACGTTTACAGTAAATATATCAATCCTCCCTATTCTACTGATTTTGCTATCATTTTTCTGCCTTTTGAAGGATTATATGCTGAAGTGCTTCAAAATACAAATCTGGTTCATCAGATTCAAAATGATTATCATATTAATATTGCTGGACCTACAACTCTGGGTGCTTTCATCAATAGTTTACAAATGGGCTTTAAAACACTCGCTATCGAAAAAAGATCAAGTGAAGTATGGAAATTGTTGAGCACAATTAAAACTGAATTTACTAAGTTTGGCGGTGTTTTGGCTAATACACAGAATAAACTAAAAGTAGCCAGTGATGAACTGGATAAGCTGGTCGGCACTCGAACACGAAAGATTCAATCTGCACTAAAAAGTGTTGAATTGATGCCGGATCATTCAAAGCTTAATGAACTGGATAAATTTGAGGAGTCAGAAGATATTCAGATTTAAAAAGCATTATAATAATTTTATATGAAAATATGTCTATAAATAGATTAATGGTGTTTATTGAGAGAATTCTTTCCTTATTGCATCCTTATCCTTTCCTTATCAATCCTTTATCATGTATTAATCTTTTTTTTTGAAGAAAAGTGCTTAAAAAACTATCAAGTATTTGCTTTTTTCAGACAGATAATCATTATGCTGAGTCAATATAATTGTTAAAAGATTCAAAATCTAGTTTCATTAAAGTGATTAAATAGATGGACTGATATAAGGATTTTAATTTGAGATATTTGTGGTTATTAAGTTCATTATGAATAATTCTGTCGAGATTGTTAAATAATTTGACAAAATTGTTTGCTTTTGTTTTAATGAATTCAAAATTAGAAGGAGCATCAATGTCTGAGAATAAAAAACGTGCTTTATCTTTGTTTTCGGGTGGCTTAGACAGCTTAGTGGTTGTTAAGTTTATGGAGAAACTGGGATATGAAGTCATTCCTGTTTTTTTTAAAACCCCTTTTTTTCATAATGAAAAAGCCCTGCATATGGCAAAAGTCAATCATATAAATATTGAAGTTATAGATATCACTGAAGAACACCTTGAAATGTTGAAAAATCCCCGATATGGTTATGGCAAGTTTTTAAACCCATGTATAGATTGTCATGGATTAATGTTTAAAATCCTGTATCGTTATCTTGAAAAATATGATGCAGATTTTATGATTTCCGGAGAAGTATTAAAACAGAGACCAATGTCCCAGACAAAAAACGCTTTAATAGCAGTTGGCAAAGTAAGTACTTATGCTGATTTGATTGTCAGACCTCTTTCTCAAAAACTGTTACAGGATACCTTGCCTGTTCGTGAAGGATGGGTAAAAAAAGAAGAAATGCTAGATATTCAGGGAAGAACAAGATCAAGGCAGATGCAGCTTGCTGATGAATTGGGCATTAAAGAATATCCTAATTCTGGGGGTGGTTGCTTATTAACTGATAAAGGGTATACAAAACGCTTACAGGATTTGTTTGATTATGAGATGCTGACAAATGAATTTATTCAGTTCTTAGCTTATGGAAGGCATTTTAGAATTGACAACCATACAAAACTGATTGTTACAAGAATCAAAAATGAATCAGATATCATGACACCACAGTTAAAAAATGAAATTGTGTTGAAATGTAAAAACGTGCCAGGTCCTTTAGGTATTATTCAATTTAAGGAGACAGTCTCGCAGGATATGATCGAGTTATGTGCTTCAATTCTTTTGAAATATAACAGTAAGGCCTCTATAAGTGAAATTGTCTCTTACGGCAAGGTTTTTGAACTGAATAATGATCTTACAATAAACCAAATTACCGATGAAGCGCTAGCTAAATACAAAATAAATTAGGAGGATATCATGATAAAATACAAACTTTATAACCTGTTAGAGAATTTTGAGACCAATACCTATTTAGTTTGGGATACTGAAAGCAAAGAAGCTATCATTATTGATCCTTCAGCACCCAGCGAAAATCTGGCTGATGAGATATCTGCAATGGATCTAAAAATCATTCATATTTTTAATACTCATGGTCATGGTGATCATATTGGAGGAAATGAATATTTTCATAGATTGTATAAAGTACCGATTGGTATTCACAGTTATGATGCTGAGATGCTTTTAAATTCAACGCTTAACCTGAGTGATTTTATGTACACGCCGATTATTTCACCAGCTGCAGAATTTTTAATCAGAGATAGAGATCACTTTTATCTGGGTGAAACTCAGGGTGAGATTATGCATACACCAGGTCATACCAAAGGTTGTATTGTGATTTATCTTAAACCATACTTATTCTCAGGTGATACACTGTTTAATCTGAGTGTTGGAAGGACAGATCTTCCAGGTGGAGACAGCAGACAATTATCAAAATCAATCAAAGAAAAGATTTTTTCTTTACCTGATAACACGATTGTATTGCCTGGACATGGTCCCTCTTCCACTGTTGGTCAGGAAAAACAAGAAAATC
>JAGOCT010000264.1 GCA_017998585.1 Candidatus Cloacimonadota bacterium
CTACAATAATATGGAGAGTAATCAGTTAATTCCAATTGATGAAAAATATTCCTATTATGAATATAAAACAGAGTATGCAGGAATTGAACAACGCTGGATAGTTTTCTTTTCTAAAGCCTCTTATGAAAGAAGTTTAAAGACCTTTAACAAAAATAAAGATAAAAAAGTTGCAGAAGAGGCAAAAAGATTTGAAAAACTAGCAAAATATCAATTTGCCTGCGAGAAAGATGCATTAAGTGAAGCACAATTGTTTTTTAATAAATGCGAATACATATCAGGATCGGATATTACAGCAATTAAAGAAGTTATATACAAAACAAAAGGCAGACCATCTGAAAATTCAGACAAAGTGTCACAGTATTATATCACTGCAAAAGTATTCTCAGATGAATCTAAAACAAAAAAAGAAGAGCAGAATTTAGGATATTTTGTATTGGCTACAAATCATATGAAGAAATATTCAGCTGAGGAAATACTGAAGTTGTATAAGGAACAGGGTATGGTAGAAAGGGGATTTAGATTTTTAAAGGATCAAACATTTCTTGCTTCATCTATGTATCTTGAAAAGCAGGAACGTATTGAAGGATTGATGTTTGTAATGACTCTATGTTTGATGGTATATTCGGCTTTAGAGTACAGAATCAGAAGAGAGTTAAAAGCGAGAAAACTTACATATACAAATCAGGTGAATAAAGAAATTGATAATCCTACTGCAAAATGGGTCTTTCTGCGGTTTAACGGGATACATATTTTGTTTATGAATAACCAGAAATATATCTTAAATTTGAAAGACCATCATAAAAAAATCATAAATATATTAGGTCAAAACTATCAAGATTACTACTCTTAGAATGAGAAAAATTAAATGGGGAAAAAGCTATTTTTAGGGGTGCGGAGTCTGAGATAAATTTAAAAGCAACTGTAGGGATTTGCGAAGCGAAGCGCCGTAAATCCGCTTAGAATACCTGTATGATACACAGATCAGGGTAGTTACCCTTTTTGTTTTTCGGATGTACGGCACTACGCAAGCTCCGTTTCGCACATCCCTACAGACCGTTTTGATATTTTTCAGACACACATTTATTGTGTAAACAAGTACCTGAGTAGTTACAATAATTTTATAATCTCATGTTTGTCAAAGTTTTTTAACGTACCACCCCGGCACTCCGTGCCACCCCTCTACGGGAGGGGAATTTTTAACATAGTCGCCGATAATGTGTGTCTCTGCAAACATCTGAAAAATAAGCGTCTGGAAAGGTTCTTAGCTTTTTAGTCTATCACCGTAAACTTACCGGATACTTCAGAGTTTTTCCCTTTTATCTGGTATAAATATATCCCTGAACTGATCTTTCGCTTAAACTCGTCTTTACCATCCCAGTTAAAACGGCTCTGACCTTTACTTCTGTAGCCTTTAGCCAGTGTAATGATCTTTTGCCCTTTGATATTGTATATACTGAAATCGATATCGTCTGCCTTATCAAACTCAACATCAAAGTTACAGAAAAGATTACGGGAAGTGCTTAAGACAACCGGATTCGGATACACAGAACACCTGATATCATGCACCGGGTCGATTGCGGTCGGGCTTGAAGTCTGAAGCGGATTATACTCATAAGCGCCAATATCAATTCTATCATTATACACCCTTGGTTTTCCGGCAAGATCCGTTTCCGGCAAAACATAATCAAGCGGAAAATCAAGCGTTCCGGCATCGATACATTGAGAAAATGGACTCAGGGCATAAGGGTTATCACCATTCTGTATAAAGCCAGGATCTCCGTAAAGACAATCATATCGATTATTCTGGGTAGCACCATTGTAAATAAATGTAGAATCACTATCTTCAAAAAACAGACAGTTTCTAAAATTAACGGTTAATGTATCTACAGAATTAAGGTTTAAAAGACCAATTATATTCGGCTGATTGTCATAGAATATTGAATTGTAAACACTTATTGTTCCTTTAGTTCCAAATGATACAGGACCATAATATCCTGTATTATGAGCTACTGTCCAGTTTACAAGATAATGTTTGTAATGTGGATAATTCCCTCTATCTCCGTAAATAACAGTTGACCCCATAAAGGGAAAACCCCATAAGACCTGATTCATATTACTGGTATTAAAAATACCAACATTTGAAAATGAAAGCGGAATATCTGCCAATGGTTCATACCATGACACGCTATGACTAAAACCTCTCCTGCCTCCATTGATTAATATTCGATCATATACCGTAGGGACAAGTAAGCCTCCTGTAAATATATTGTTAAAACCTCTTGGGGAGTTCACTACGATATTTTGTATTACTAAATTTATGAGTGAATAATGATTAAAAACATGTTGCTTCTTTTCTATATTGGTATTAACTGTGATGTTTTTTAGCGTAACATTTTCTCCGTCTTGAAGATAAAACACACTATCATCACCATTCTGATTGATGACACCGGCATTTTCCACATTCATATCTTCAATCGCAACATTGTAAATAAAATCGCCTGCAAACAAAACATGGGTATCAAGACAATCTATAGTAAATCTGCCATTATAGCCTTTGAGATGAACTCCGCTTTTTAACTGTAGGGGAAACAATTCTTCTCCATCAACAGGTGCATAAACACCTGGTTCAATATAGATGGTTCGCGGATTATTTATGTCACCCTGAATACGACTCAAAGCAGTATATATATTTCTTAGCGGTTCATTCATACTGATTCCGCTGTTACTGTCATCCCCATTATAACTGACATACAGATCATGATTCACCGGATAAAAATAAGCCTCTTCGCACGAAAATGAAACAGGGATGTTTTCATTCTCCTCGTTGACTACCCCAATCCAATATTTTGATAATTCTTCAAACGATGCCATTTTTAATGGGATTGTGGTGATAGATGTGTTTGCACATCTGATATCATTTGCAATCCTGCCTGAATTTGCATAGATAGAATTTTTTCTGACAGGATCAAAAAAGACTGTATGACCATCATCGTTAATATTATCAAAATAAATTGTAAGTCCACCAATATGATTTGCAGAGTTATAACGGATAATATTATTGGATAGGTATGCATATGAGTCAATTATTAAAAGTCCTCCATCACCAACTGCCATATTATACTGAATTACATTTGAATCTAAAATCAAATCCTGACTATTTTTGACAAATATTGCTCCTCCGACTCTTTCTCCTTGCCCTTGAATGGTTCCAATCCCATGCTCAAAAGTCAGCCCGATAACCGCAGAATTGTGAGAATTAAATAAATACAAACCCTGCCCCTGGTGATTACCATCTATGACGGTATTGTTTATATCTGCCTCATCATGACTAAGCAGATACAAACTGCTGATGGTCAGTGTTTTTGAACCAACTGTCAGATTTTCAAAGTATCTGCCCGGATGAATCAGAATCGTATCTCCGCTGGCTGCGGTATGTATCGCCAATTGAATATTGGAATAGGTCTGTCCACTGTTGCCAACTTCCAGAATGTCTGCAAAAAGTGTTGCCGATAATATAACCAGCAAAAGAAAAACTATTTTTTTCACAAAATACTCCAATTTCTAACTAACAAAGGGTAGATTCCTCTGCCCTTTGATGATGATTGTTATTTCACAAACATTAGTTTTTTGGTAAAGTTCTGTGTATCAGTACTGACTCTGTAGAAATAGACACCTGTCGAAACAGAATGAGCATTATCATCTTCACCGGTCCAGACAAATCCGTGTGTGCCCTGACTCAGGTTCTGATTCACCAGGGTCTTGACTTTCTGACCTTTGACATTATAAATGTCAACACTTACTTTTTGAGCTTCGTTCGAAGAGAAGCGGATAGTCGTACTTGGGTTACCCGGGTTAGGATAATTTCTAA
>JAGOCT010000265.1 GCA_017998585.1 Candidatus Cloacimonadota bacterium
GTATTTGCTAATTATGACCATTATATGATTATTCATGCCGGTTCAGACTGGCAACACGATACTCAGGGAAATTCTCCTTCTGATCTCCCTTCTTTCTTTATACGTGTAGGGACCGGTAAGGAAGTGATCGTTGATGATGGAGCCACTATCATTTCACATGCCTGCAATGTGCCGGAGACTATCACACAAGATACATACGAAAGTATTGAAGGAGATTATACTTATGTATATGGATATGGTGCTGTGAATGCCGTCTTTGCTCATGAATTTGGTCATTCTTTAGGATTGGTGGATTTGTACAATACTGCTAATTCCAGACCCATGGTAGGCGTTTTTGATATTATGGACTCAGGTGGACAGGGTCAGATTACGATCCCTGATGCAGATATTCCGAATAAATATTATGCAATTGAAGGCGCTTTACCTGCAATGCCTGGTGCCTGGTCAAGAAATCTTATATTTGGTGATATCTACAAAGAAAAGGGTATTACCCGCTCACTTTCAACTAAGTATGTTGATTTTGGAAATGACCAGCTGATTAGGGCTGCTGAAACAAAGTATATCCCTGATAATATACCTAATTTTTATGAAATTCCACTCAATGATAAAGAATACCTGTTGATTGAAAACAGAAGTATAGACCCTGACGGAGATGGTGGTACTTCAATGAAATCTGCTCTAAATGGGAGAATTGCTCTTTATCCATGTCCTTACGTGGGAGAAGATTTTACCTATGAATATGATTGGCTACTGCCCAGCTGGATGGATATGAATGGAAACTGGTATGGGGGAGGCTTACTGATCTGGCATATTGATAATCAGCGACTCTTTGATACAGGATTTACCGGCTCTGATGGTGAGTTTGTCAGTAATTTTGAAAATAATTCGGTTAATACTTTCTTCGCTAAACGCAGTGTTAGAGTGATTGAAGCAGATAATCTGCCTGATCTGGGTAACCCTGCTTCGTGGTTCTGGACAGGTACAGCCTATGAATTTTTCTTTAAAAATAAACCAGTTTTAGACCAAAATGGGATGTTTGTACAATGGAGCAGTGACATTCATAATGATTCATTGTCTGCTTTTACAAAACCAGCACTTTACACCAATGATAACAAGCCAAGCTCTTGGGCAATACATTCTATCAGTGAAGCAAAACCTGTTATGTCATTCAAGATTTCAAACACAATTTTTGATAATACAATCAGATTGTTATCACCTGACTCTTTAAACTTTGTTTCTCCTGTTATTAACTTTGTAGCTGATACTGCTTCTGATATGATGATTTCAGGCGATAATGAAAGTTTATTCCTTTCTCATAACTATAGTTCTTCAGATGATTCATGGAGCTCATTCTGGTCTTATGATGTGATATTTAACCCGACCTTTCCTGCTTTAAAAGTAGATCTAAACCAGAATGGATCTGAAACATTGATTATCATAGAAGATAATAAATTAAGTCTGGTTAGCCAGAATATTTATCAGGAAAAAATATTTTCTGAGCCAGTAAAAGAAAATCCTGTGGTTTTTTACAAGAATAGTATTCCATATATATTAATCCCTTTTGAGAATAAGAGTGATCTCTACAAGATGGAATTACAGGGTAGTACCTGCCTCTTTACCCTGGAAACAACTACAGCACTTACTGGAAAACTAATCGCATCAGATCAATACTTTGCAATCTTATCAGAGAAGCAGTTTTCTATTCTAAATCATGAATTTGCTTTATTAAAAAGTACGATACTGGAAGATTCGCACACGATTTATGAACCAGTTTGTTTCCAGAATAATAGTAATAGTGATCTTGAATTTTACATCATGTCTGATTCAGGGACTTTAAGGAAAATTACCTATAATAATAGCATAAAAACGCAGATAATCTTTGAAACACGCCAATATACTCAAAAACATTCTTCACAAATTGCTTTGGCTGTTGATATGAATCATCAACTGAATATCAGTTTTGGAGCAGACAATAAGGTCTTTGTCATTTATAATGATGGTACTTTTGCGCCTGGTTTTCCTATGGAATTGAATCATTTTAGCATAAAGGAAGACTCCTTTGTGACTACTTTAAAAAATGACAGTCAACTGATCAGTATTTTTAATGATAGCAAATCCGGTATTGTTGGTGTAAATCATCAGGCAGAAATCAGTTTAGATTATACCATGTCCTGGCAAAAAGGTCAGACAGATCCTGTATGGTTTAAGGAAACACAGAGCAACAGACTCTATTTGCTATACACAGATATGGACAACAATGTTTATTTATCATGGAAACCGCTTTCATCAAATTCTGATATTGCGTGGAATGCATACAGAAACAGCTTAAATGGTTTTTGTAACGGTAATATTTTAGATATGAATCCTGCAAATTTGATAAATGCTTATGTTTATCCAAATCCGGTTATGAAATCTTATGCAAGAATCAGAATAGAAAATGCCAAAGCTGATATTAAAATAAAAATCTATAATATTAATGGAGATATCGTCTATGAGAATCTACTCGAAAAAACATCCAATATTCTCCAGGATTGCCAGATAAATGTATCTAACTATAGCAGTGGTGTTTATTTTGCAATATTATCAGATGGAATTCATCAAAAAAGAATCAAATTTGCAGTTGTTAAATAGTTAATGAGGAGTAATCTATGAAGAAGTTTGTATTATTAAGTCTGTTATTCGCAGTCAGTATCACCTTTATTCATGCTCAGATTTTAGATGATTTAAAGAATGACGAAAAAGTATTAAAAGACAATATTATTCAAGTACAGTATCAAAAGAAATCGGCGCAGAAAGCCATGCTTTATTCTGCTGTTTTCCCGGGTGCTGGTCAGTTCTATGTTAATAAAAAATCAGTTTTAACCTACATATTTCCTGTGATTGAAGTTGCTTTATGGACAAGCTACATCCACAACTACTCCAAAGGAAATGATATCACCAATGATTATGAAAAATACGCAAACACATTTTATTCAAGAGATAAACAGAGTAAAGCTGAGAATAATCTAATTGCGAAGTATCCAAATGATATCTACACTGATGACCATTTTAGACTGGATGCGACCAATACCCAACACTTCTACGAAGATATCGGCAAATACAATAAATATATCTTTGGTTGGGATGACTGGTATGCGACTTATGTCAGAGAACTTGATGCTTCCAATATTGAGTGTAACTGGGTGTTTACAGGAACAGATACAGGAAATCAATCTGATATCGTATGGATTGGTAATCGACCAATTAATCCACCAGCAGGATATGATCCGAATGCTTATGACAGTCCTGGAAATTCCTCATCACGCAGACAAAAATACATCAACATGAGAGAAGATGCTGAAGGTTATTACAGTAATGCTGATAACCTCAGATTCTTACTGGTTGCCAACCACATGATAAGTGCTATTGATGCAATTCGTGCAGCCAAAAAGTATAATCGTAATTATATTAAAACTGCTTCTATTGAGCCATCTTTATCTCCAGTTATTTTTAATAATCAGCTTACTCCTATGTTAAATCTGTCATACAAATTTTGAGGTATTTATGCAAAAAACGTTCTTTAAACCAATTGTCTTTATCTCGCTGATGTTAATTGCGTCTATGGGATCCCTTTTGGCTGAAAATGCAAAATCTGTTAAAAAAGCGGTTTTGTTTTCAGCTGTTTTACCTGGAGCTGGGCAACTTTATGCCAGTAATCAAAGTAAAGCAGGTATTTTCTTTGCCACTGAAGCTGCTTTATGGTTTGGTAAAACTCGTTTTGATGCTGAAAAAAAATGGACTGAAAATACCTACAAAAAGTATGCTGTAACTGTAGCAGGTGCAGACCCTAATACCTCAAGCAGTAAATTTAATGTGATGC
>JAGOCT010000266.1 GCA_017998585.1 Candidatus Cloacimonadota bacterium
TGTATTCTTGATGACACAGGCATTAAAAGAAATGTCTAATCCAAAAGGATTGGCTTTGGTAAAATTGACTCCCATAATTTTCGAATTTACAAAAGAAACTCCCTGTAAATGGGCATTTTCAAAATTTACCAGAGATAAATTACAATCAGTAAAGCAAACATCTTCCAGATTCGCATTTGAAAAGTCAGCTGAGCTTAAATCACAGGCATTAAAACAACAAGAGGTAATTTCCCTGCCACTAAAATTAAATACTTCATCATGTAAGTCTTCAAATGTTTCCTGATAAAACGTTTTTTGGTTTAAATCCATTACTTTCCTTTTATTTTCTGCAAGCAGGATGCTTGCAGTACGATTTTTATTTTCTGCAAGCAGGATGCTTGCAGTACGATTTTTACTTTCTGCAAGCAGGATGCTTGCAGTACGATTTTTACTTTCTGCAAGCAGGATGCTCGCAGTACGATTTTTACTTTATACAAGCAAGATGCTCGCAGTACGCTAAACCTGAGCAATCATCAAACCTACTGAAGGTATTTTTTTAATATTTTTTCAAGTTCAGCATATTCGATCGGTTTGCTAATATAGGAGTCCATACCCGCCTTCAGACATTTCTCTTTATCTCCGTTATAAGTAGCAGCAGTAAGAGCAATTATCGGCACATGTTTTCCGCTGAGAGTTTCACTTTCTCTTATATCTTTTGTGAGCTGATATCCGTCCATCTTGGGCATCTGAATATCTGTCAGAATTAATGCAGGCAGATATTGATGATACAGTTCCAGGGCTTTTTCTCCATCAGCAGCCTCATAAACAATTACTTCAGGATAAATCTGTTTAATCAAACTACAGATCATGATTCGGTTTGTTTGAATATCCTCTGCCACTAAAACCGATAGTCTTTGCGAGTCTTCATTGATAAATTGTTCAGTATTGAGTTGTTTATGCTTGAATGTTCCGTGTTGTTTATTGATTTCAGTCAGTACATTTTTTAATTCTCTGATTTTTAGTGGTTTAGATACATAAAACTGAATATTGTTATCCAAAAAGACAGGGTAAAGAGTCGTACGTTCCGAAGGATTATATATCAAAAGAACAGAGTTCATGTCAAAATGCAGGTTTTCTCTGCCATTTAATAGTTTAATCAGTTCAATTCCGTTGATGTTTGGTAAATTATAATCTATAATCAGCAGATCGCAGACTTTCCCTGATTCCAGATATTGAATAACTTCCAGCGCATTGCTAACGCATTCTGTTTCAATATGCCAGCCTTTAAAAAGACTGCACAGGTTTTGTCTGCTTTGTTCATTTGCATCTGCCAGCAGAATCTTCTGAAAATGTTTAAACTGATAATCTTCCGATGGGGTATTTTCATAATGGCAATTGATCGTAAAGAAAAAATCACTTCCTTTACCTGGCTCACTTCTCACTTCAATCATTCCACCCATTTCTTTGACGATCATACTGGAAATACTCAAACCCAGACCTGAGCCGCCATATCGGCGGGTAGTAGAAGGATCTGCCTGAGTAAAAGCTTTAAAGAGATTCTTTTGAAAATCCTTACTGATCCCTATACCGGTATCGCGAACAGAAAAGTTAAACATGCCTGTATCAGACTGATGTTTATCAGTATCAAATGAAACACTCAATACAATTTCGCCTTTTTCTGTAAATTTCACGGCATTATTCAGCAAATTGACCAAAACCTGCTTTAATCTGACAGGATCTGTATAAATCCAGACAGGTAAATCATCATCCAGGTTGAAAAGTATATTCAGGTTTTTCATATTCGCACTGTATTTCACAATATCAACTGACTGATCAATAATATCCAGCAGGTTGCATTTGATATATTCTAAAGTCAGCATCCCTGACTCAATCTTTGAAAAATCAAGAATATCATTGATGATCGCAAGTAATGAATGAGCCGAGACCCTGATACTGTCTGTAAACTGGAGTTGTTCACTATTCATTTTCGTATTGCTCAAAAGATCTGTATAGCCTATAACGGCATTGAGTGGTGTTCTGATTTCATGGCTCATATTGGCTAAAAATTCAGATTTGGCATTATTTGCTTTCTCTGCCATCTCTTTGGCTTTTTTGAGTTCTTCACGCGACTCTCTTAGCTCGTGACTGATACCAATGACATCTGCCTGATATTTATCTGTAATATCAAGTACTTTTGCGAACTGTTCGCTGAGTTTAATATAAGATTTTGCTGTTTTATACAAGGTTTGGGCAATCGGATTTTCATCATTTTCAATATCAGGAAGCATTGTTCTTAGTTCATCAATTAATAGATCACGATTTTTAGCTATCATAAAAGCCTCTCATTATGTTTTCAAAAATATGATTATTCGTAAGCAATCAGTTCAAAAGGAAGTTGAAGATCTTCTTTAAACTCTTCTGCCAGATCCAGAGCACGACTATTATCTTTTTGATAAAACCAGCGAACCTGAATCTTCTTCCCCTCTGTAGATGCTTCATTCAGGATATCCAGAATATCAAGAATACATTTGGTACTGGTTGAGTTCATATAGCTTAATCTTACTTCCAGAACAAACTCATCTAACAAAGGGAATTGCGTATGAAACCATTCAAATACTGGCGCATAAAACTGAAAAGCGTTTTCAGGGTAGGATTCTCCTTCTATTCGCATGATATCCGGATTTTGTTCCATTATAATTTCTGGTGAAGTATTACTTTTTTCTATATTTATCATTATCATGCTCCTTTAACGGTTACTTTTAAATTGAAAAAATCATGAGTGTCATTTTGATGCTCAAACTGATATTCGAGTTTTAAATAAGCTCTTCTGGACATATCAATTAAACCCAGACCTGCGCCATAAGCCCCTTCAGGGACAGGTTTTCTCATTTGTTCTTTATACAGTTTTCTCAGTCCGGCTTTATCAAGCGAATTCAAATGTTCAAGATATTCAGTAAGAGCAGGTACATCTTCTTTTAAAATACTGTTACCTGAGCTGATGATATAAAGATCATCACGGTTGCTGATCATGATAATTGCCACACTATCAGCTCCCTGCGTCAGATTTCGTCTTTTCAGGTAATTGTTAATATTCTGGGTTTGTTCAATATAGACTGCGAAAACATCCGTAATCACACCTTTTTCTAATTGTTCTCCTTCCAGATATTTACGTGTGGCATTGCCGATTTCTTCAATAATACTGTGGTTGAAAGCACCACAAAAGTTTATCAATATCCCTTCTTTGCTAAAATATTCTTTTAATTGAAGAAGACTATTCATTTATTCCTCCATTACAATCTGAATGAAATGATCAGAAGATCATCTTTTCGTTTATAATCTTCCTGATAATTCTTGATCGCTTCAAGTATAATTTCTTTATCAGGTTTTGCAGAGCCTGCTGTTTGAATCATATCTAACCAGCCTTTGTGACCTAAACCATATCCTTGTTTACCTCCGGGTAAATCCAGTATGCCATCAGTAATCATATAAAAGCAATCACCAGAACTTATTTTTATATGATGTTCACTAATATGACAGTCTTTATAATTACTGAATCCCAGATGAAAGGAATCTCCCTTTATCTCTTTCAGAGTCCCTTCGTGGCTGATAATTAAAGGTAAGCCCCCGCCTGAAAATTGTATGCTTTGCTTATCTTTACTGATTTTACAAAGGGCAATATCCAGCCCGTTTTCCAAATGTCTGTGTTCGGATTGACTTTTTAGGGTTTCTCGGACTATTTCGTGTAAACGTTGCAAAATGAAACCGGTATTTTCCTTTGGATAGCTATCCAGAATCTGATTTAGCAAGGTATTAACCATGATCGTCATAAACGCTCCAGGCACACCATGTCCAGTACAATCGATACAGGCAATGTAATAT
>JAGOCT010000267.1 GCA_017998585.1 Candidatus Cloacimonadota bacterium
GGAATTAATACAGGCGCAACTGTAATTCCGGTATTTTCCTTAATGGTTTCAAGCACTTTAAAATAATCCGCCTGATCAGCATCCATTTTATTAACGATAACCGCTTTTGTTACCTTTCTGCCATCAAGAATTTCTAAAGATTTTTCAAGACCAACTTCAAATCCGCCGGTTGCATTAGCAACAACTGCGACAGTATCAGCTGCTGTGGTTGCAGCTATCTGGTCGCCTATAAAGTCACCATAGCCAGGGGTATCCACTAAATTAATTCGATTATTTTTCCAGTCAGCGTAGCCGATACTCATCATTAATGAAATACCTTTTTCGATTTCATCCTGGTCATAATCCATTACAGTATTACCATCCGTTACTTTTCCAAGACGGTTAGTCATTTTCGAAAGGTAGAGCATCTGCTCAATAAGGCTTGTTTTACCAGCGCCACTTGAACCGATAAAAGCAAGATTACGAAGTGCATTCATTTCATAATTTTTCATCTTTCCCCCGATGCATTATTGATATATCTTTGTTAAGGTCAATTTAGTTTTTCATTCGATTTTTGTCAACAAAATGTATCACTTTTATTCATTTTGTTAAAAAACAAACTTTTACAATCACTAATAAAGCTTGAACTATTTATGTTTTTTAAGGTTTTGAATGGCATTTTTTGACTATTCTTCGGATTCCATTAACCGGATCATTTTTAACTGGTATTGATTGTAACTTAACTCCTTAAAGCCTTTTGGCATTGAAAAAACTTTATCATCCACCTTCATATTGGATATGGAACTTATTTCATTTTTTACTGACTCTACACTGGCATATATTTTAGGGTTGGATTTTGTTCGCATTCCATAGTCAAATCGTTTCATGATATAGCCATTTTGCTCAATCATTTCCACCAATTGAGTAATTCCATCTACAGAAAGATCCATCGCATCCAGTTTCATCTTACGTTTATCTTTGAAAATAGATTCTACTTTTTTCATAGAATCAAATGGAATTTCTTTTGAAATTTCATCTTTAACCTTTTTAGAAATCCATATTCTCTGTATCAACAATGTGTCGTTAAACACTTTATATTCAAGACTTGGATATCCTGCTATCAGGACAGTATCTCTGACTATATCCATTCTTGGCACTAATCTTGAAAAAAGTGCTTTTGTTGCTTCAGTCATCTTTTGTTTTCGTTCTGGATCTAACTGACTCATTTCTTTTTTAAGTTCAGCTTCTGTTTGTCGCTTTATCTCATATTTAAAATCATCATAACTGATTCTTGTATATGCCTTAATATCATAATTGACGAGTGTTAAGGTCATGTTTCGAAAATCCCATATAGACACAACTCTGTCATTGATCACTTCTGCAAACTGGCCATTCGCATATATTTCTTTGGAAACATTAAGTCCTTCCTGGCGAGTTATAATCAGATCTGCATAAGCATATATTTGCCAGACTACTAAGAGTAAAAAAAGTATCTTTTTTTTCATTTTACATCCTAAATCATTTAATTTATTATTATTCAAACCATTAAATTACATTTCTTTTAAGCTGAAATCTTGTCAATAGAGATTTTTAAGAGACTTAACTTGCAACAGAGAAAAGCGGAGTGCAAGTTAAGTCCCATACAACAAAGTATGTGTTACTGATCTACTTCATCAGCAACATTTTCCTGGTCAGCGATTGACCAGAAGTCTCTAAACGGTAAAAGTAAACACCACTGCCAACTTGATGTCCATGCTGATCTTCCCCATTCCATGTTAATGAATGAGAACCTGTTGACAGATAATTATCAGCCAGTGTTTTCACTAACTGACCTTTTACATTATAAATACGCAGCTTGACTTGATCTGCTTTCTTAAGTTCAAAAGCAATCTGAGTGCTTGGATTAAAAGGGTTGGGGTAGTTTTGTTTAAGCGTTACCAGCTCTGGTTTTATAACAGGTTCATCAGTTGATGCATAGTTATGAAAAATAACAGAAGCAAACATCACATCACCGCCTGGATTAGGTCCACCTGGAATTAAATTGCATCCATACCTTTTATCATTTAAAAACATCATATTGACTCTGTTAGTACCAGGAGATACGACATCCACTTCTTTTGCAATATAAAAACTAACAGGTCTTAACTCTGCCAGTTGAGGTGCATAATATTCATCACCTGGCACAGCATTCATAATATCAAGACTTAAGCCCATAGTTCCCTGTCCATAAGAGTAGGCGATATAAACTTCAGGAGTATTTTCAAACTGTTGATAACTTAAATCATTATTGACATGATATTCATATGCCTTTCGGGTATCATTCCATACAGTGGCAGAAACCTGATTCGCATTCATATTGCTTTGTCTTAAATACACATTATGAAATTGATCCACTGTATCATGGTGTGGATATGGATATTGTAAACATTGAAATTTCCAATTTCCCTGTTCATCAAAGGAATCTGGCATTCCATTTTCATCAAAATCCCAGGGAATTGCCAATAATCCATCTTGTGGATAATCACCTTTTGGTTCTAAATCACTTACAAAAACAGACTGTGTGTCAAAAATGAAAGAGACATCCTTGACATAACTGGTCAGCGGCCAATAAAAGCGAGTATCAGGGTAGCCTTCTTTATCAAACGAACAAGCATAGATACTGGGAAAATGAACTTTTGAATCTGAAAAAGTCATATTGACATGTGAAGTGCCATAGTGTTCAATCACATAGTTAGACTGATCAGCAGGATTTACTTGTCCGTCACTATTCACAGGAGAAGGGATTGGCCTTGCAGTATTGAAGGTATGGGTAGTAAACTCACCACTGCCATAATTTTCATTTACCAAAAAGAACACATCATGGGGTTCATATAACAAACTGTCTGCATTAGTTGGAGAACTAAGCCCTTCTTTTGCTGATACATAACCGCCAATCACCACCCGATTATCCTTAACAGCAAAAGAAGGATATGGCCTTACATTGGCTAATGAGTTTTGAGCAGAAGTAAAATAAGGGAACTCTGTATAGTTCCATTCTAACATCAGTAAAGGATCGTTAAAAAGACTATCATTAAAATCTGCATAAGCATATATAACACTGGCACCAGGAGTTCCATTAACAGTCAGTATATCTTTATTGGCAAAGACATGAATTCGCCTCATATTCTCAAAAGGGGATGTACCAATATAAACTACTGGCCATAGATAATGTTGTCCGTTAACAGAAGGAAAAACCAAAGAACCTGGCAATTCATTAATATAATTGGGCATTACAACGGAAATAACCACATCAGTACAAGTACTGTTTGAGTTGCTTCGGTGCCATACAAAAAAGGCATTTCCGCTACTCTGATCAATCGCCAAAGTTCCAAATCCTTCATTCAGGTTGTTAGATATTAATTGTCCTTCTTCAAAAAGCATTCCTTGTGCATTAAAGTATGCATATCGCTGTTGTCTTAGAGTTGATGAAGAGGATTTATACATATAAGTCATAAACAGATTACCACTTGTCTGGTCTTTTTCTATCGCAAAACCATTATACCCACCAATCTGATAATCATAATAGTTGTCAGCTTTGATAATGACCGGATTAACGTCAAAAGTGACCTGAGCAAAAGCAAAATACAATATTGACATTAACACGAATAATACTGCACTCTTTTTCATGATTCCTCCTTAAAAATCAGTCTATTTTAGATTTATATCATTAAAATATCCTAACATTTGATGATTCCTCATTTCATGAGTATCATCTTATGCATTTTTTTGGCAGAGCTGGTCTCTATCCTGCAAAAATAGATACCGCTTGAACAGCTGATACCCTGACTATCTTCTCCATTCCAATCAATAGTGTATTCACCCTTTTGCTTTACTTCAC
>JAGOCT010000268.1 GCA_017998585.1 Candidatus Cloacimonadota bacterium
TAGACCTCCAAAAAGAGAGTAAAAAGCATCAAAAAAGTTCAAAAACTGGCCAAAAAACGCCGAATATGAGTAGGTAATGATATTATACCACCTTTGTTTTTTTTATAATGACTAATTCAAAGCCCTCATATTGATGCTACAGAGCTTGTAAAAACGCTGGTTTCTTTGGAAAAAAACATCAAAAAAAGCAATTCCATGTTAACTTCCAGAGAGATTGAACTTTTGGAAAAAGAGTTGAATCATGTGCTTTCAGATATTGATAAGGTTAACACACTGTATCATCAAAATGAAAGCAGCGTTTTATCAATACCTGAGCTCAGATTGAAACTACACAAACTAATCGAAAATCTGGAGTCCTATGACATTAAGTCATCTCTGATTTTTAGTGAGATTGAAAATTCTTTACGCCATTTAAATTACCAGCAAGAAACTGACCTTTTAAAAAAGAAAATCAAAATGTATGAATTTGACGCAGCTCTTCAAGTTTGCAAGGAACTCGAAGGCAAACTTTTTTAATCTGATGGAGGCAACATGCACTCAGTGTTAATTGTGGACGATGCAGTTGAAAATATCGATGTATTATCGGGCATTTTAAAGGAAGATTATGATGTAAGAATCGCTCTAAATGGTGAAATAGCTATCCATATTGCAAAAAAAATGCAACCTGATATCATATTACTTGATATCATGATGCCTGGTATGGATGGTTATGAAACATGCCGTATTTTAAAATCAGATGCTTCTACAAAAGATATACCTGTCATTTTCATATCAACCAGAGATCAGGAAACAGACGAAATAAAAGGTTTCGAAGCTGGAGCCGTTGATTATATCAGTAAACCAATCAGTGCCCTCATTACAAAAGCGCGCATTAAAACGCATCTGAAGATTAAAGAACAAAACCAGGAATTAAAGCAAATTAACCAAAGACTCTCAGAAGCGATTGAAAATAAAGACCGCTTTTTAGGTATGGCGGCACATGATTTAAGAAATCCCCTTGCAGTTATCATGGGTGCCAGTGAAGTCATGATTCACAAAAGTCAGTACCAGCAATATGAAGAAATTGTCGTTACCATGTTTAAAAGAATCCAGAAGTCCAGCCAGTTTATGCTAAATCTGGTGAATGACCTCTTAGATTATAGTGCTATTGAATCAGGGCACTTAACCTTAAACACAGAAAAAACAGACCTGATACTCATGATTCAGGAAATTTTGGTGGTTCAAAGAGAATTTGCCAAAGAAAAAAAGATTGAAATCCTTTTCGATTATGACAATAACCAGTCCTTTTTTGCTGAGATTGATAAACACAAATTCGAACAGGTAATTATCAATCTGATATCAAATGCAATCAAATACTCCAATCTAAATACTCAAATTGAAGTCACTCTGGCATATATGAATCAGTCTATACTGGTTTTAAAAATTAAAGATCAGGGATTGGGAATACCCGAAAATGAACAACATAAACTTTTTGCTCCTTTTTCAGTTACCAGTGTCAAATCAACAGCGGGTGAAAAAAGTATCGGACTTGGTCTTTTAATTGTCAAAAAAATCATTGAAAGTCATCACGGAAAAATCTATTTTGAATCTCATCAAGGAATGGGATCATGTTTCTTTGTAGAAATACCGACATATATCTCTCAATAAATCTTGGATTAGATTGTGAGAATCATAAAATATTACATATAGACAAAAAACGCAATAGAAAGACGCCTCATTAGAGGCTTTTCTTTTTTTTAAACAATAATTCATGAGTCTGCTATAAAAACTCTGATCTATGAGATGAAGGTTAACTTTAAAATGAAAAATATGTATAAAAATCCAGAAAAGTAGTTTAAAGCAGTATTTTTAAGCCTTCCTTTTTTGTGTGTTTAGTGTATTTCGTGGTTCATGCCCTTTTTATAGTGGGCTCATTCATTCTTCCTGAGTGCTCTTTCTGTCTGACTTATTTTCAGAAATAAAATCAGAACATTTTTCATTCATTCCTCTTTTTATCTTCTTTCATTTCTCTTTAATCTTTCTTTAGAACTCCAAAGTTACAGCAGCTAATAATGGTTTTTACAAGAGGGATAATAAGAGAAAAGAGATGTTTTCTACAGGATAGATAAGTGGATCATTCGAGATGCATATTGATTTTTTTTGATTTTTATATGATATTCTGATCATATAGATTAAGAGAAATGATATTGATGAATTGATAAAAAAAGTTGTAATCTGGCTTTTCAAACTGGTTTCTGATAATGTTCATGAAGTAATTAGAAACAGATTTCTGAATAAAACAGGATGTCAGAGGAAAGATTTTTAAGAAAAAATCATCTGGATGAAAATATTATTTGACTTTTATCATAATTTTTTATACTATATTAGAAAATAAAGTATAACAGGAGATGAACATGAGTATCAATAGTCAAATACCCAGAACACTGCCGGTGATTTCACTCAATAATGTTGTCATGTTTCCCTATCTGATGTTGCCTCTTGTTATTGCAGATGAGCAAATGATACGTGTAGTAGATTATGCCCTGGCAAATGATAAAGTGATGGGATTCTTTTTACAAAGAGGAAGCACTCCGTCTGGAGATTTAGATGTGTACGATTCCGGTACAGTCGTATCCATTTTAAGAATGCTGAGAAATAATGATGGAACGATTAGCCTCTTACTTCAAGGGGTATCGAGAATTAAGATAGAAAAAATAACGCAACATCACCCTTTTATGATGGTGGAAGCCTTTAATATCCCTGAAAACCTTGACGATGACGTCAAGATATCAGCACATCGGAAGATTACTATCGAGATGCTGGAAGAATTCATTTCAGAAGCGGAAGATATGAATAAAGACCTGATTATCGGGTTAAAGTCAATTAAGCAACATAGCAGGGTATGTGATATTATTGCAGGTAATATCCCTATCGATGTAACTGCTAAACAAAAAATTCTGGAAACAAATGATTTGTTAAAACGCTATGAATTGCTGAATAAAGAATTAGCTGAACTGGTAAAAGTTCGTAAAATTGAAAACTCTATTCGTAACAATCTTCAACTTGAAATGAATGAAGATCAGAGAAAATTCTATTTACGCGAACAGCTTGAAGCCATCAAAAAAGAACTGGGCGAATCAGACGAATCGGAACACGAAGTAGAAAACTGGAAAAAGAAAGTCAGTGAAGCAAATTTACCCCCTCATGTTTATGAAGTGGCCATGGAAGAATTGAGTCGTTTAAACCTGATGCCTCCGGCTTCCAGTGAATACAATGTCATACGTACTTATCTTGACTGGTTGGTACAAATCCCCTGGACAAAAAAAAGTGAAGACAGACTTGACTTGCCAAAAATCGACCAAATCCTCTCTACTGATCACTTTGGTTTGGAACAGGTGAAAGAAAGAATTATCGAATTTATTGCCGTAAAGAAATTGAAAAATCAAATGCGGGGACCCATTCTCTGTTTTGCCGGACCTCCGGGTGTGGGTAAAACCTCTATGGGTAAATCCATTGCCAGGGCGATGAATCGCGAGTTTATCCGTATGTCTCTGGGCGGTATTCATGATGAGGCTGAAATCAGAGGTCACAGGCGCACTTATATCGGGGCTATGCCTGGTAAAATCATCAATGAAATTAAGCGTTGCGGAACAGCAAACCCGCTCTTTATGCTGGATGAAATTGATAAAGTCGGCAAAGATTTCAGAGGTGATCCTGCATCTGCTCTGCTGGAAGTACTTGATCCCGAACAGAACAGCACCTTTGTGGATAATTATCTGAATCTGGCTTTTGACTTGTCAGAAGTCTTCTTTATTACAACCGCCAACTCCCTGGATACAATTCCTCCGGCATTGAGAGATCGTATGGAAA
>JAGOCT010000269.1 GCA_017998585.1 Candidatus Cloacimonadota bacterium
GGTATATATTGTTTGCCCACTGATAGAAGAGTCTGAAAAAAGCGATTTGCTGGCAGCTGAAACACTCCTGACAGAATTACAACGTTTTTATTTTCCTGACTTTAAATCAGCTCTGCTACATGGAAAAATGAAAAACAAAGCCAAAGAAGAAATTATGCAGTTATACCTCCGGAATGAGGTTCAGATTCTGGTTTCTACCACTGTGATTGAAGTCGGTATTGATGTACCCAATGCGTCTGTGATGATGATTGAACATGCAGAACGCTTTGGCCTGGCTCAGTTACATCAGCTAAGAGGGCGTGTAGGTCGAGGCGCTGACCAGTCTTTCTGCTATCTGGTTTCGTATCGAACTACCGAAATAGCTAAAGAGCGTCTCAAAACGATGGAAAAAAGTAATGATGGTTTTGTGATTGCCGAGAAAGACCTTGAGTTACGCGGACCAGGCGAATTTTTTGGAAAGAATCAATCCGGCTTACCTCCCTACAAGTTTGCGAATCTGGCTCTGCATCAGGATTGTCTGAAACGGGCAAGAGACTATGCTGAAAATCTGTTGTTAGAAGATCCGGAACTCTCTGATGAAAAGCATCAGATTATCAGACAAATGTATGATTTATATTATGCACATCAGGAGAAAATGATTGATTATTGAGTTTTCCGTACTACAAGCGTCCCGCTTGTAGCCTGTTTCTGCAAGCAAGATGCTCGCAGTACATTTATACAAAAAGGAGGAGATCAGAAAAAATATAAAAGCTAAAGACAGAACATACATTGATGTTGAGAATAGATTGTCTTTAAATCAAAACGATGATACTATCTAATTCCAGAAACCCCAGAACCGCTTTCCTTCAATTATTAACCCTGATTCTTCATATTCTTTGATTTTATAGTATCTGTAACTGGTAAAGGAAGCGATTAATTCACAGAGGAAAGAGATCAAAAAAACAGAAATGATGCCCATAGATTTATAGACCAGAAATCCAAACAAAGGAGCTATCAGACCTCGAATACCGGTAATGCTGATATGGACACTCTGGTACATAGCTGAGTCTTCTTTACCGGCAAATGTTATTGAACCCATTGTCCAGGTAATATTCACTCCTGCCATGGCAATCCCATAGATCAGGTAAGATGCAAACACTAAAATGACGGATATAAGAGGTGAGTGAAACAGGATTGACAGAATAAATTTCCGTACTACAAGCATCTTGCTTGTAGAAGTAGTACGATATAAGAGGTGAGTGAAACAGGATTGACAGAATAAATCCTAAGGGATATAAGGATAAAATTGCAAAAACGATTGAACCAAAATGAAATATATTCTTTCTGTCATGCAGTTTTCCAAAAAATGGAGATAACAATAAAACTCCAACCTGAGCAAGTATTCCTTTGGCGATGAATGTGGACGTATAGTTCATATTCAGATGCTCTACCAGATATATTGGAATGATTGGTATCACCATTAAAAAACCTAAACCATAAAGAGAAAAATTTCTTTCAAACTGAGCAAAATCTTTGTTTGATTTTAATAGTTGAAATGTTCGTGAGACTGGACTGATGAAAAGTTCTTTGAGGCTTATTTTTGTGTCTGTATGACGATCAGATGAATTGATTTTTACAAAAGAAAGAATAAGAGAGCTCAGGCATCCGCTAATACCTGTAAAGAATAATATCCATCTGAACATATCTTCATTTGTATCAAGCAGTTTGCCGGCAATAAAAGTGATAATCATACTTAGAAAGGTGCCTGTACTGACTGAATAACCAAACAATTTTCCTCGATTTTGTTTTTCTATATTATTTTGATAAATTGAATTCGTTGCCGGAATCAATAAGGAACTGAAAAAATAGACAAGCGTTAAAAGTAATAAAAATTCAGTCATGTTATTGACCCAAAGCCCAAAGACGAGGATTAGCCGGCCCAGAAAGGCAACAATTACAAAATATTTCGCTTTATTTTTTGCATTTTCTAATATTTTCCCCCACCAGATAGAAAAAAAATTAGAAACTGGCCAAATCATGGTAAGAAGGGTGAGCTGCCAGTCTAAACTATGTAAAGCCTTTTTGGCAATAATATCCTGAATAGAGGATAAGCAGGTTACTAATCCTGCCAGGAAAGTGGAAATCATCAGAATGATAAATGTTTTCTTTTCGGTTTGATTTAAATTCATCGTTATTCCTTAGCAATATGATGGGTGTCATTATTAGTATAAGACTTTTACTAAGTTTTCATTGTAATTTAGAATGTATTATGTCAAGAGAAATCGAAAAAACTGATAAAATGAAGCGCTTCTAAAAAAGTTTTAAATAATCAGCATTATGATTACATGAAAAAAATGAATATGATTTATTTTTCTTGACTGATTGAAGTATAAAATAATTATTGAATACAATTCAAAAAAAGGAGTGTTAATATGATGAGAAAGACGATGATTGTGGTCAGCTTAATTACCTGTGTATGCTCTTTATTTGCCGGCGGATTTGCTTTAACAGGTGTTGGCTCTCGTGCAACTTCAATGGGAGGTGCTGTCAGAGGTATGGCTGATGATGGGTCAGCTATGTATTGGAATCCTGCTGGATTAGGGTTTCTAGATTTTAATTCCTATGATCTGGGTGCTACTCTTATTTTACCTTCAAGCAAGTGGGATAATAATGGTACTATGACAACTGGCGGAACAGTGATTGCCGGTTATGAACATAAAGAATATGAATCAAAAAGTATTTTAAGAGGTTTTCCTTCAGCATCTGTCGTCCTGGCTAAAAATCCAAAATATAAATTTGGACTGGGTATTTTTGTCCCTTATGGCTTAGGCGCTACCTGGGATGCCTATCAGTCTCCAACATCAATGCAGATGGGCTCTGTTACACTTCCTGTTTCGTATGAAAGTGGATTTCCAAAGGAAGAACTGATGAGTTCATTAGCGATTGTTGATATTCATCCTACATTTGCATATCAAATCAATTCAGATTTATCAGCTGGTCTTGGAATGAGTATCTTTTATAGTACCATTCAGCTAAAAACGATTGATTTTAAGCCTAATCCAGCAGCACCAACTGATCAATCTTATCAGTTCGCACCCATAACAACTGACTTACAAGGTGAGGGATTAGGATTCGGTTTTAATTTTGGTTTGTTGTACAAAGCCACTGATCTTATCTCCTTAGGAATTTCAGGAAAAACACCTTCTACCGTATCTCTGGAAGGGGATGCAGAAGTATTGCTATGGGTACCTCAAGTTGCAACTCAGGCATCAGCAAAATTAGGCGGCAAATCTGATATTACTGCTGATTTGAATTTACCAGGTGATATTGGCGTCGGTATTTCTTATAAAGTGAAACCTAACTGGGTTGTAAACTTAGATTATGCCTATACCATGTGGGAAACCCTTGAAACAGTGAAAGTAAAAATGGATGATCCGATTGTGATTACACCTGCGTTGAGTGTTTCAGAAAGTCAGATTAATTTCTTATGGGAAGATACACACCGAATCAGTGTGGGTACTGAACTCGCATTAGAACAAAATTCTTATCGTTGCGGATTTTTCTGGGATCAATCTCCAATTCCTGAAGATACATTCTCTCCTACATTCCCTGATATTAATAATAAAATCAGTTCAAACTTTGGTTTTGGTCATCATTTTGGCAACTGGACACTTGATATGAACTTGCAGTATATCATCTTTTCAGAGCGAGAGATTAAAACACAGAATTATACGAACAACAATAAAAATGGTGTTTATAATGCTAACTCAATTTCAGGAAATATTGGACTTACAGTAAAACTGTAATCAAATAACTTACAGAATTAACAGAGCGCAGAGGTTTCTGCGCTTTTG
>JAGOCT010000270.1 GCA_017998585.1 Candidatus Cloacimonadota bacterium
TGGCAATCTGATAAGGATTGGCTTCTGTTCCTTCCCCAGCAGGAGCAACAGCCGTTTGTGCCATTAAGCTGAATGCAATAATCAGCAATCCAATAAACATGATGATTCTTTTCATCAGAACCTCCTTTTTTAAAAAAATATTTCATTAGGATTTCTCCTAATAATAGATTCATTATGACCAACTTTTTTATGATGAGTCAAAATATAGCATATAAATTTAACTTGTCAAGCATTTTTTTGTTTTTAACTTAGAAAAAATAATTCTCAAGATGTTAAATGAGCTTGCAGGGATTAAAACACTCTCCCTGTGGGATTGGAATAGCTTTCCTTGCAAGAAGTACATCAGGGAGATTCAGCACTCTTCATCCAAATGTAAAATGAACTCACTTGTGAATAGACTTAGCAATTTTGTTGATTACCACACAATCACTTTCCCCAACAGAGAATATTTGCGGTTATGACTGTTCAATCTCGAACATACGTTCAGTACTGCTCATCAATTTATATATCCAGATATGGCTTAAAACACCAATTAACAATATATTGCGAAATTATATGCAATATGGCACAGGAATGGTAATATAGAATGTCAGAAAGCAAAAATAAAGTGAATGAAAAATCGGGGAGGATCAATGATCATCACAGTTTGTGTCGGGAGCTCTTGCCACATTAAAGGCTCACACAGTTTTATCGATTATCTGCAGAAAGCAATCGCTGCATATAATCTGGAACAAAGAATTGTTTTAAAAGCCAGTTTCTGTATGGGGCACTGTTCAGAAGGCATTAGTATGAAAGTAGATGACGAGCTCATCTCTTTAAACAACTTAGAAGAATTAAAAGACTTATTTAATAATCGTTTAGTAATAGAAGCAGAGAAGGAACCATGCATACCTTCATAAAGATAAAACAAAGTGACTGTAAAGATTGCTACAAATGCGTCAGACACTGTGCTGTAAAAGCCATTCAGATAAAAAACGGACATGCACAGATTATTACAAACAGATGCATTCAGTGCGGAAAGTGTATTGATGTATGTCCGCAACGTGCTATCAAAGCAGTTTCTGTCCTTGAAGAAGTAAAAAACCTGCTGGTAACTAACAACAATGTTGTCGTCAGTATTTCCCCTACCTTTATCATTGCTTTCCCTGAATTTACACCATCTCAGTTTGTCCGCTCACTCATGAAGTTAGGTTTTAGTGCTGTGGAAGAGACCTCAGCAGCAGCTTACTATGTAGCTAAAGAGTATGAAAAAATAGTTCAGCAGGATAAGCTGGTTATCAGCTCAGAATGCCCGGCTGTTGTAAATATGGTTGAAGTTTATCATCCTGAACTGATTGAATTTTTAGCTCCAATTGATTCTTCCATGCTTGCTCATGCGAAACTCCTAAAACAAGCGTATCAACAGAAATATCAAAAAGATGTGAAAGTAGTATATATTGGACCCTGTACAGCAACTAAAACTGAAAATGAGAGATTCAATGGTAAAGTGGATTATATACTTAATTTTTATGATGTACGCAACTGGTTTAATGAAAAAGGAATCTATCCTGCTATTATTGATAATACTCCTTTTAATACACCTGAAATACTTAATGAAGAACAAAATTCCAGACTTTATCCTATTCAGGGTGGATTACTTTACAGAATGGGAATCAATCCTTTTGACTTAAATTTTGTTAAAGTCAGTAGTTTTATGAGTTGTAAAAACTTCCTGGAATCAATTAAAAACAATCAATATTCATTGAAGTTTGTTGAAATTATGATATGCGAAGACGGTTGTCTCGGTGCACCTAAGATGTATCAAAACAGCCCTCAGCTTGAAAAGATGAAAATGCTCACTTATGCAAAATCTACAGAGAAGATTCCAAATTTATTTGATTACAGTGACATTCAGGTTGATTTAAGCCGTGAATACAAAGCCAGACAAATCATGTTCAAAGAAACCAGTGAAGAAGAAGTACAAAGTATATTAAAAAAATCAGGAAAAATTGGCAGAGAAGATGAATTAAACTGCGGTGCCTGCGGTTATTACTCATGCAGAGATAAAGCGAATGCTGTTTTACAGGGAATGGCTGAATATGAAATGTGTATGCCTTATATGCGTGAAAAAGCAGAATCAAGAGCGAATCGCATAATCGAAAGAGATCCAAACGGTGTTTGTGAAGTCGATGATCAGTATCGCGTAGTTCAGTATAATGAAGCATTTAAAAACATCTTTGCTTTACCTGAATATTCTGAAATTATTAATCAGGATATTCGTCATTATATTGATGCCGATATTTTTAATCCTGAATTCTGCGATAAACCACCTATCCTTGTAACTTCTGAAAAACTCAATAAAGAAATAGAAGTGATTTCTTTCGATTTGGTTGAAGAAGGAATGCATGTCGTTATCGTAACTGATATTACCCAGAAATCACAAAACAGAGAAAGAATCAATGCACTTAAAGAGAAAACTATCGAAAAAGCCAATGAAGTGATTCATAAACAAATGCGTGTGGCTCAGGAAATTGCATCTCTCCTTGGTGAAACTACAGCTGAAACAAAGGTCATTTTGCTTGACCTCATGAAAGTCTTCCGAGAAGAAACAAAGGAATAATCATGGAAAACCTCTTTTTTGAAATCGCTTCAGCTCAAATCAATAAATTCAATGAAGAATTGTGTGGTGATTCCATCATCAGCCATAAAAATGGTGTCAGTTCTACAGTGATTCTTTCTGATGGATTGGGCAGCGGAGTCAAAGCAAACATCTTAGCAACTCTGACTTCCAGAATTATCTCCGTTATGCTTAAGAACGGCTGTGATCTGGATGATGTGGTTGAAACACTCATTGAAACTTTACCTACCTGTTCATACAGAAAACTGGCTTACAGTACCTTTTCAGTAGCTCAGTTACACAATTCAGGAAAAGTTCATTTGGTTGAATATGATAATCCGCCTGCGATTCTGGTAAAAAACAACAAGATTTTCCCAATTAAATATGATACCCTGAATATCAGAGGTAAAAATATCAATGAAGCCGTTATTCCTTTAGAATTAGGAGACTGGTTGATTTTGATGAGTGACGGAGAAGTTCATGCCGGTATTGGTGGTGTTTGGAATTTAGGCTGGTCATGGGAAAGAATTGCCGAGTTTATTGAAAGAATAATCCAAAAACCATTAACTGCACATGAACTGGCTTATGAACTCACGAATATTGCCAAACAGCTTTATGCAGATAAACCTGGTGATGATACCTCGGTTGCAGTGATCAAAATCAGAGAAAAGAGAAAAATTAAAGTGCTTATCGGTGCACCTACAAAAAAAGATCTTGATAAATTTGTGGTTAACCGTTTTATGAACGAAGATACCAAAAAGATAGTATGTGGCGGTACTACCAGTAATATCGTGGGTCGTATCCTGGGTCGTGAAGTAGGCGTTGATATGGATTCCATAAAACCAGGTATTCCGCCGATTGGAACGATTAAAGGGATCGATCTGGTAACAGAAGGTATTATTACCATGAGCACCATTTTAAAAGAGTTAAAAAAGGAAAAAGAGATCCCGTTACAGGTTTTAGACAGAAATCATGATGGTGTGAGTTTACTGATGAAGGAATTGTTAAACTCAGATGAAATCACTTTTCTGGTAGGACAATCCATGAATCCGGCACACCAAAACCCGGGAATTCCAAAAGAATTTGGTTTAAAGACAAAGATTACCGAAGATATTGCTAAGTATCTCAGTAAATTAAATAAAAAAGTCGAATTAGAATATTATTAAAAAAAATAGAAAGATCAAACGGGAGCAACAATGATCGAAGAAACAATGGTAG
>JAGOCT010000271.1 GCA_017998585.1 Candidatus Cloacimonadota bacterium
ATATACGGGCATTTCATAAGGATGATTACTGAGTATAGCACTGATAATGGTTTTCAGTTTTATGGAATCGGCAAAGAATTCCAACTTGACTTCTTCAACATATTCTAGATGATTAAGCTCTCCAAAAACTGGATTTGCCTGATCAAAAGGCATAAACTGTCCACTTACCGGATATTGAGCAGCACATTTCTGATAATTACCATAAAATCCTCCCCCTGCGTTAAAAGCCGCTTTTTTGACTTTTTCAACTGCATCACCGGGTACAAATACAGAAATATGAAAAAATTCTTTATCAATACTTTTCTGAATAAATTGTTGATTCTTTAGTTCCAGCCTTTTTGCAAGTGCAAAATTGACTCCGTTTTTTACCAGATCAAGATTTGTATGAGCAGTAAAAACGGCAATTGAATTCTTAATGAGCTTGATAATGGCAGGGTGATTAATCTTTTTAATCGCTTTAAAAATAAAGGGATGATGTGAAATAATCATATCAAAGTTATTGTCCACTGCATATTGTATGATTTGATCTGTCACATCAAGTGATAGTAAAATACGATTGACCTGCTGAGAATTCTCTCCGATCAATAGCCCTGTATTATCCCACTGATAAGACAAATCATTAGGTGCATACTGATTCAGTACATCACTGATTTCTTTTACACTAATAGCCATTTTCCCCCTCCTTCTGTTTCATGAAAGATTGTTAATGACATGCATTATGCCTGTCATTTTTTTATTCACGTTCTAATAATATACAATTCTTTTTTTACTCAAATTCAATAAGGTCTTTTTGTCAAGAATGAATTCAAATCAACAGCAATTTGTATTGTTTTGAATCAGTTCCTTATTTTCACAACGTTCACATTCAAACTGAATTGTAATATGGTTTATCTCATATTTTTCATTTAAAATATGATGAATTTGCTCATAAAGTGGATTTAATTCAGATATTTTCTGATCGTTGACATCTACATGCGCTTCGAAATGAAAGGTGTTTTCATTAATCATCCAGGCATGAACATGATGTATGTTTTTGATTTCCGGTAGTTCAGTCAGGTCTTTTTTGATTTCTTCCAGAGATATTTCAGGAGCTCCCTGCATCATGATATGAGTGGTACTTTTAATAATAAAATAACTTTCTCTGGCAATGTAAATGGCAATTATTGCTGTAATTAATGGATCAATCCAGTAAATCTTCCAGAATACAATCGCAATACCGCCTAAAATGACTCCAACTGATGAAATTGTATCACCAAGCATGTGAAGGTAAGCCGATCTGACATTCATATTGTGTTTAGAACCAGTATGCAGTAACAACATTGATATTAAATTTGAAACTAAACCAATCGATGCAACTATCAGCATTACCCAACCTTTGATCTCTTCAGGCGCAAAGAATCTCTTTCCGGCTTCAATCAACAAAAATCCGCTAATGATAATCAAACTGGTTGAATTGATAAAAGCGGCAATTACTTCCGCTCTTTTATAACCAAAGGTTCTTTTAAAATCATTATCTTTTTTTGAGATTTTGTAGGCAAAATAACTGATTATGATAGAAACTGTATCACTCAGATTATGTACTGCGTCCGATAAAAGGGCTAGACTACCGGAAACAATCCCTCCAATAAATTCAGCTAAGGTGATAATTAGATTAAGAAGCGTAACAAATCTGAATTTAGCAGGACTTACTTCTTCCGGGTCCAGATGATGGTGATGATGATGTGAATGATTACAATGATGATCATGAGTATGTGGCTCATTATGTGGTTCATTATGTGTCATTATGGTTCCTTTTTCTCTATTCTTTCTATTTTTTTGAGACCTTTATTAAAATTATACCATTTTCTGTGCCAAAAGCAAAAAAAAACTTGCACAATTCTTTTATTTCTGATAGATTGAATCCAGATAGTGTCATAGAGTGTCATCAATAATGCAAATACAGCTGGCAAATTTATTACCATTACTTATAATTATCTGTATTGCAAAGCATTATAAAAATTAATAGTTTAAAAAAAATGGGAGGTAATATGAAATTTTTCGTGTATTTAGGAATATTGTTCTTAATGATATTAACTTCCTGTTCTGATAATGACACTCATCAAATGAATATTGCTCTTGATTCAGCCATTAACAAAGCCGATTCCACTATCATAGAATTAATGAGTTCTTTGGAACAGGTTAAATTTTTCATAGAAAACCTTTATGAAAATCAAAATCAATATAAAGGCAATCCCTCACTGTATGATATGTACAACAATGTATTTTATAAAAAAGTAAATAATGGGAAATCAGCTGTATTTGTAACAGGATTCATCCCTGTTAATCCTCAGATAAAAAGGACTGTTTTTTTTACTGAGCCTCTTGAAGATCCCTTTATGGCTTTCATTAACAATCATCCACAAGCAGTACAAATTTATTATAATGACAAAAATTCATACAACCGAATTTATCCCTGGTTCGATGTCCTTTCTCAGTATCCTCAAAACACAGATATCACCAGTTTTTCCTTTTATTATCTGGCAGACAATAAGTTTAATCCGGAAAAAAAAGTGGTAGTTACTGATGAACCTTATATGGACCCGGCAGGAAGAGGATGGATTTTTTCCATTATTTCGCCTGTTTATTATCAGGATTCACTGGAGGGTGTATTAGGAATTGACGTAAATGCATGTAACTTGTTTAGTTCTATCTCTGAGTTAAAAAACTATTCCTATATGTTGCTTCAGGAGAGTAGTACAGTCATATCTTCAAGTAAAGATATTGAAAAGTTGTTTAATCTGCCAGATAAAAATGCTGTTAAATATATTGATTATCTAAGCAATGAAGAAGTCCTGAACAACCAATATAAGCTTAGTAAGAGTAAAAATATTGAAACCAGAAGACTCTTTGATGATATTAAGGGTCAACAGAAAATTAAACTTTTCCGTATTAATGATAGAGAATACCTTGTTACTTACAAAAAACTAAAAACGATAGACTGGACACTGGTTATTTTTAAGAAAGTATCATGAAGCATATAAAAAAGCAGTCTTATTATTATTCTGTTATTCTGGCAATTATATTGATTTTACTTGTATTCAATATGTTAAGTCTTTTAAAAAACCAGAATAAGCTGATGTTTCAGGTTTTACAAAAACAAGCGAAAATTTTTGCTTCCCATCTTGAAGAGGATTTTAGTTATTTTCAGAATGAGGTTACATACTTAAGTAATTCTGAAAATCTGGAGCAGCTTCTGGAAAAAGAAGAAGTTGATCAACATTTAATCAACCGGTTGAAATTATTTTTTGAAAAGTATCACGAGATAGTTCATTCTATTGTCATTAACAATAATAACGTACAGCGTTTTTATATAAGAGATAAAGGCAACTATTACAAACTTTCACCTATCAGAAATTTAAGTAATTTTATCCCAAGAATGAAGTATTCTCATTATATTAATTATGATCACCAGTATGTTGAAATCATTATTCCATTAAAAAATAAAAATAATGAAGTGATTTGTAACTTTAAAGTGATTGTTGTTTTGAAAGACTATATTGCTTCTCAACTACAAAAATACTATATCGGTGATGACAGCTGGTATTTTTTAATTAATAATGAAGGAAAGCTTAACACAGTTTTTCATGATGATGTTGAGCTGGCTGCTGACAGCACTGAATTATCCAGGTTTAAAACAATCCGAATGGCAATTGACAGTGGGCTTGAAGGTTATATTGATCATCATGTATCAGTTAATAACCAAAAATATGCGCTGCTCTCAGGTTATTCAAACATTAATATCTTCGATCAGA
>JAGOCT010000272.1 GCA_017998585.1 Candidatus Cloacimonadota bacterium
AATCATCCACACGCCCGTTATACCAAAGTAACGCGGTAAAACCATTAACCCAATCAGAATAAAACCGATCGTACGACAAAGCGTTATCATCAATGCCGGCAATGATTTCTCAATCGATTGCAGATAAACGACACTGACGACATTAATCGCAACAAATGGCATAGCTGAGAAATAGATCATCAGCCCTTTTCCGGCTATTTTAATGAGTTCTGTGCTTTCTGAATTGAACATCTTTACAATTGCTGCCGGAAATGCCAGTATCACACCTGTTTTGATTATGGCAAAAAACAAGGCGGTTACCAATGCCAGAAAATACACATTTCTCACCCGTTTCATCTGATTTGCCCCAAAGTTTTGACTGGAAACAGGTTGCATTGCCTGAGCCGTTCCGATAAACATCACATTACCAATAAAGGAGATATTGGCAATCACACTGTATGCGGCCACTCCTGAGTCACCATTGAGTTTTAACAGTGTCTGATTGAAAAAGTAAATCACAATACCCGGTGCAATAGAATCCAGTAAACTGGGGAATCCGTTTTTAACAATACGATACAGTTTTTCAAAAAAGTCAGTTGGTATAACCAGTTTAAGCCGATTGTTTTTACTAAAGAAATGAGACAGTAAAATCAAAATAGAAAATACAGGACTTAAAACTGTGGCATAGACTGCACCCACAATACCCCAGTGAAAGACAAAAATAAACAGATAATCCAAAACGATATTCATGAAATTTCCGCTTAATCCTGCGACCATGCAAAGTTTTGGGGCATGGTCATTACGGATAAAACCAGAAAGCACAGAATTAATGATAAAAGCAGAACTAAACACAATGAGTATTTTACTGTAATCCCTGACCATCTGAAAGACGTTCTTAGATGATCCAAGAAACCAGCATATTTCATCCAGATAATATAAGCTGATAGATGTAAAAAGTAAAGCAATCACTATACCTGAAATCAGACTCAGTGTAAAGACTTCCTGTGCCTGTTTATAGTTCTTTTGGCCAATCAGTACAGCATAAACGGTTGATCCTCCCATATTGAGTAAATGCCCCAGGCATAAAAACATGGTAAATACTGGTAAAGAGATATTGAGAGCAGTCAAACCATCCACGCCTATTCCTCTGCCGATAAATATCGTATCCACTAAAATATATAGTGATAATCCGATCATTGAGGATATCGAAGGGATCAGATATTTGATAAATATTCGTGGTATTGAACCTTTTGTTAAATCCATTATCTCTTCACAAACTCCGATAAGTTGATTGTCTGATGGCTAATTCGGGATTCTTCTGCAGCAAAAGCCATGACATGACTCTCAAGCGACTTTCTGCCGGAAGTCAGACTTTCTGTTTTGTTTACCTGTACCAATTTTACAAAATCAGAAATGATGCCAAAATCTCCACCACCATGACCTGAAGCGGAGCGACTGACTGTAATCACTTCTTTGTTTTCCGTTTCAAAATCAAGTATTTCGATCTCATTCTTCTCCATAAGCGCTCTGATTTCGCCTTTTGAACCCATCACTTTTATCGAACGTCCACCCTTATTAAAAGCACACATAGTAAAGGCAAAGCTAACCTGATTTTCAAATTCAGCGATAACGACCTGATGATCTACTACATCGTTATCACAATGATAGACACATCTGCCAAAAGGCCCTTCTTTCAATGCTTTCAAACGCGCATCATAAGAGGTATCCGGACTAATCACTGAAGTTGGCCAGCCGATATTCTCTCCAAGATACCATTTTGCCACATGATAGGGGCAGGTATCTTCAACAGGGCATCCATCCAGACAACGCAAAGGCGCTCCTTCCGGCGCATTTTCTTTCTTAAAATGTTTCAAAGAACCAAATGAGGAAATATACCGGCAATCTGAATCAATCAACCAGGAAAGAATATCCATATCATGACATGATTTTGCCAAAATCATGGGATTTGATTCTGCTTTATTTCTCCAGTGCCCTCTGACAAAGCTATGCGCCTGATGCCAATAACCTACATTTTCATTATGTTGAATACAGATGATCTCTCCAATTTTACCGCTTTTGATAATCTTTTTAAGCGTTTGGAAAAACTTTGTATATCTTAAAACATGACAAACCGACAATATTAATCTTTTCTCTTCCGCTTTTTCCACCATTTGAATACATTCTGCCAAATCAGGTGACATTGGTTTTTCCAGCAATACATGATATCCCTTATCAAGCGCCTGCATGGTTGGTTCAAAATGCATTCTGTCCTGCGTACAAACTAAAGCAATATCTGCCAGTTTATCATTAGCCAAAAGGTCTTCCCAGTTTTCAAAACACATCGCATCATCAATCTGATGTAACGCCTGAAATTTCTTTCGTTTATCAGTATCTGGTTCTGCGACCGCAACCATTTTTAAACGATCAGGATGTTTCAGTGAATAAGGAGCATAAGCGCCCATCCCTCTGTCACCTGCACCCAACAATACAGCTGTAATCACTTTCATTTTATACACCTTTCTCTATTTATCCGTACGGTAAGTATCATGCTTGTTGTTGTAAGGCAAGCAACCTGCTTGCCATGTATTATATACAAGCTGACAGTTTGCGTTACAACACTCTGCATTGTTGTTGTATGGCAAGCAACCTGCTTGCCATGTATTTTTCACAAGCTGGAAGCTCGCAGTACGGCAAGCAACCTGCTTGCCATGTATTTTACACAAGCTGGTAGCTTGCGTTACAACACTCTGCTTGCCATGTATTTTTCACAAGCTGACAGTTTGCCTTACTTTAAAAAATTTTCTGCTCTTATTAGATCTTCCAGAGTATTGATCCCCAGAGCCTCCTCAGTGTTTTTCAATAAATAAGTATTCACTTTAAATCCTTTCTGAATCAGTATCTCAGTCAAATCTGTCAGATAATATTCCATTTGGGCATTATCATTTCTCAGTTCACTGAGTGATTCAAATAATAGCTTTGAATTGCATATGAGGACACCTACATTTACTTCACTGATTTTCAACTGTTCAGAAGAACAATCCCTTACTTCTATTACCCGGACAATTTCTCCATTTTCGTTTCGGATTATTCTGCCATAGTCAGGAATCTTATCAAATATTCCGGTCATAACTGTGCATACAGCCTGGCTTGTTAAATGGGATTCTGTCATTTCCAAAAAAGTCTCCTGCCTGAATAAAGGCATATCCCCATAAACCACCATAACCGGACAATCTTCGTTTTCTAATACAGACTGACAACTCATCACAGCATGTCCTGTCCCTAATTGCCGATCCTGTACACAGAATTGAGCCTGCCCCTGGTAATGAGCAATCACTTTTTCTTTTTGAAAACCGACAACCAGATAGCGATCATCTGAATTAATAAAAGACAATGAATCAAGCACATAATCCAAAAGCGCTTTCTCTTTCAATAAACGAAGCACTTTCGGGCAATCTGCCTGTTCTGAACCCAGTCTTCTACCTTGACCGGCAGCTAAAATGATCACTTTAAGTTTATTGGTCATCGTTTCTTTTTTATAAACATGACAATCAGCTTTCATCACACCTGACGCCCTTATCCATGTGAATGATTCGGCCTGGAAATCCCAATGCTGAAACAGCTTCTTTGATATTTATGGCTTTTTCTTCAGGACAATAGACAAAACAGCATCCGCCGCCGCCTGAACCATTGATCTTTCCACCCCAGGCACCGTTTTCTTTTGCTGTGGTAAGTATGGACTCAATCTCAGGTGTTGAGATTCCCAGACCCTGACTGAGATTCCGATGATGTCTGGAGAGAAGTTCACCCAG
>JAGOCT010000273.1 GCA_017998585.1 Candidatus Cloacimonadota bacterium
GGGTAAGCAACCTGCTTGCCAACTAAACACATTCTTTCGCAAGCTGGCGTAGGGTAAGCAACCTGCTTGCCAACTAAACACATTCTTTCGCAAGCTGGCGTAGGGCAAGCAACCTGCTTGCCAACTAAACACATTCTTTCGCAAGCTGGCGTAGGGCAAGCAACCTGCTTGCTAACAAAACACATTCTTTCGCAAGCTAGTAGCTTGCGCTACAACTGAAATTGTGATATATGATGTTTTTACTTCCAAGTCCAGCTCCTGAATGTGCCTTGCAAGGATTTAAAGATCAAGAAATAAGGATAATACAGAATAAATAACAGATAAGTCGGATAAAAATGCTCTGAATGTTTTTTAGCAGAGAAAAAAACATAAATAAAAGCTGAAATATACAACATTAGAAATTCCAGATAATAGCCATAATGACTGATAAACCAGGGAAGTAAAATAAAAAAAACAGCAATCAATACGCTCAGAATCTGCCAGTAAAGTCTGCTCATTCCAAACTTCCCAAAGCGTCTCAAATCCTGCTGTTTACGAACCTCCTTGCTTACAGGTAGTGTTGCAACTGAAGGAGTAAACATATAGCGTATCTTCTTCTTATTTTTATAAAACCGGTTGAGCAATAATTTGTCATCACCAGATCGAATATCTTCAATACCATTGTAACCGCCAAGTGCTTTAAAGATACTCTTTTTAAATACCAAATGCCTTCCTGTGCAGCTAAATGGATGTCCTAATCCACAAGTACATGCATACGAAGTAGCTGTTATCAGATAGAGAAAGCGTCTGAACAAACTGTTATTGATTTCAGGAGAGTAACCAATCAGCATATCGCTCGTATGTTCAGGGTCTAAATACTCAGATATTTCATTCAGCCAGTTGGCTGGAGGACGGCAATCCGCATCTGTCAATACAATGTAAGGAAACATGGAAAATTCAATCGCTTTTGACAACGCTTTTTTCTTGCCATGATCAGGATAATCTAACCTTAGGGCATGATATTGTGCTTTTTTTATGGCAAAATGTTGCATTTTCATAAAGGTATCATCAGTCGAGTTGTCATCTATCAGTATCACTTCGTAATCATAGGGGGAATAATTGATAGCCTCTATCGCTTCAAACAAGCCATTCAGATGTTTAGATTCATTCTTACAGGCAATAATGATTGAAAAACGACCTTTCTGAGAAGATTCTGGTTTTTTATTCAAAAATAATCCTATGGTCAGCAATACTAAAAATCCGCTAAATATCAAAATAATCATATATTCATTCCTTAAACCTGCACAATCTACAAAACAAACTATTTGAACACTTAAATCCGTCAACTGTAATTTGGCTATATCATGATTAAACCTCAGGCATCATAATAGCAGAAAGTCGTAACGTAAGCTACCAGCTTGCGAAGAAACACTGAATTTCACGCGGAGTCTCTAAGGCACGGAGAGGAATTCAAATCAGGGGCTTTTACCCTGTGTTCTTCGTAGAAAATGTTTTCATAATAATTAAAAAGGCAGAGATTGCTCTCTGCCTAAGATTCTCAAAGTGCTATTTTATTTTATCATCATCATTTTCTTTGTTTGAATAGTCTTGTCTGCTGTCATTTTGTACAAATAAACACCAGTTCCGCAAGCATTACCATTATAGTCTCTGCCATCCCAAACAATCGTGTGAGAACCTGTTTGATATGCTTTATGGACTAAATTCTTAACAAGCTGACCTTTAACATTATAGATATCTATCTTTACATCAGAAGGGCTTATTAAGTCAAAAGCGATAGTCGTTGAGGGGTTGAAGGGATTTGGGTATGCTGAATGTAAAACTACTTCTTTACAATGAGGTATATCAATGACAATTTCATCATTTGGCACTGAATTTGGATAATTCAGGTATGGATAGCCGTTATTCATATTGGGATTAATATTCCAGGTATCAGGGAAGCTCCAGCCGGCATTGGTGTAAGTTGACTGCATTTTCATTTGAGCTGTAGTTTTACCAGTACCACCAGCGGAAGTGGATTGCCCTGAAGTTTCAATGTCCCAAAAACTGGTTAAATTTGTGGTAGCATCTCCAGATCCCACTAGTCCGCCTGTATATGATCCAGTTCCGGTAACATTTCCTGTGCTGTAGCAATTAATGAGATTGGAATATATATGATTCTCACCAATCAGTCCACCTGCAACATTGTTTCCTATTACATTTCCTGTACTGTAACAAGAGAAAATGGGAGAAAAATTATGCCCTAACAATCCGCCTGTACAATAACCTGTTCCTGTTACGTTACCCGTGCTATAACATTTAGTGATTGCGCCGTAGTCAGCTCCTCCCGTCAGACCTCCAGTATATGATCCAGTTCCGGTAACATTTCCCGTGCTATAACAGTTAGTAATCACGCCTTCGTAATTCTGTCCCACCAGCCCGCCTGAATAACCATTTCCCGTCACATTTACCGAACTATAACAATTAGTGATGGATGCTGTATTTAATCCTATAAGTCCGCCTGCTCTACCATCTCCAGTTACATATCCTGTGCTATAACAGTTAGTAATCATGCCTTCGTAATTCTGTCCCACCATCCCGCCTGTATAATCCATTCCAGTCATATTGATATCTACTAATCCCAAATTTGTTATCTCAGCTCCGTTAATAGTACCAAATAATCCTATATAACTTAAATAAGGCATATTTATGGTAAGATCAGAGATAGTATGACTATTTCCATTGAATGTCCCTTTAAAATAGGGAATGTAAAAATTATGCTCAGTACTTAAATCTATGTTACTGTTTAATTTAAAGCTATAAGATAACTGGCCAAATGCTAAAAGTGTCTTAAAATCATTTACACTGTTAATCAGGTAGTATGAATCATCTGAGGTTAGATAACTGTCTATATCTAAGCTTTTATTAGGAATCCAAGCATTAAACAGTTCATTCGTTAAAGCACCAATTGTAATGGTATGATTATTATTGATTAAAACCTGCTCATAATTGTAATAGGAGTTTGTGATTACACCACGATAGATAGAGCCTATTAGACCGCCTGTTTTTTCGTTTCCAGTTACATTGCAAGTGCTATAACTGTTTAAGATAGTCCCGCTGTTATGCCCCACCAGTCCACCTGTATAATCACCACCAGTCACATTTCCAGAGCTGTAGCAATTAGTGATGGAGCAACCTCCATTATACCCCACAAGTCCACCTGTATTATTACTCCCATTCACTGTAATATTAACAATACCCAGATTTTTTATTTCAGCTCCGGAATAAATAAATCCAAAAAAGCCCTGATGAACAGAACTTTGACGATTGATATATATTCCACTGATTGTTTTGTTGTTTCCGTTATATTTACCGAGAAAAAAAGAATCCCAATTAGATCCAAGCGGTGTCCATCCGTGACCATAATTCCAGGTAGTAATTGCCGGAGTCGCATCAGCAAAATCAATATCAACCATTTGAATAAAATGTTTATTCCAAGAGGATGTGTTTTGACTAATCCAATACAGATTTTGCCATGTGGCAATCTGATAAGGATTGGCTTCTGTTCCTTCCCCAGCAGGAGCAACAGCCGTTTGTGCCATTAAGCTGAATGCAATAATCAGCAATCCAATAAACATGATGATTCTTTTCATCAGAACCTCCTTCTTTTTTATGATGAGTCAAAATATAGCATATAAATTTAACTTGTCAAGCATTTTTTTGTTTTTAACTTAGAAAAAATAATTCTCAAGATGTTAAATGAGCTTGCAGGGATTAAAACACTCTCCCTGT
>JAGOCT010000274.1 GCA_017998585.1 Candidatus Cloacimonadota bacterium
TTTTCTGACTATACATGGAAAACAAATAAACTAAAATTCATTTTCATACTCTTTTCGTTAATTATTCTAATATTTACAGGTATTACAGGTATTACTGCAATTATTTTACTTTATATTATTTTATCTGTTTTCTATAACTTATTCAAAAAGAAATAAGTGTAAACACTATATTAGCTGTCATATTCAAAAATGAATATGTAAACACTATTTTAAAATGGATAAATTAATACTTATCACAGCTTTCATCATTATACCCCTTTTTGTAAAATCTCAGGATACAATAATTAACCGGAATTCAAAGGATACAATAATTTATTATTTTAGATACGATGATCTGATAAAATATCTTCCAGGCAACAATGAACCTGATTCCCTTTGGACAGAAAATGAGTTTGATGATTCTTCCTGGTTAATTGATACTGCAGTTATTGGATTCGGATATGGAGAAAGCAGATACACTCAGGTTAATCCTCAACCAAAATCTATTTATACAAGATTTTCTTTTGATATTAAGTCAAAAGAAACAATTAAAAGAATGAATCTCGTTACTGACTTCGATGATGGTTATATTGCTTATTTAAATGGAATTGAAATAGCCCGGGTGAACGTAGACAAATCAATAAAGCACCCTCCTTTTGATGCCCTGGCAAATCGTTCTCATACTTCAGAGTATTTAGCAGAAATAACAAGTCCTGTGCTTGGAATATATCTTGATTCTGCGCTCTTGTCAAATAATCTGGTAAATGGGAAAAATACTATTGCTATTCATTTATTGAATGATGGTAAAAGCAATAATTCACTACTTATCACTGAGCTGATGGATATAAGTCATATTAATAAAAAGTCTGAGCAATTTTTCATTAATTCTGATTTGCGTTATAAACGTTTAGTAGATATTGATTCAACCAATATTCCTATTGTTTCAATTGAAACTGATTTATATGGAATACCTTACAATAAAACATGGACAACTGCTAATTTAAAAATAATTAATAATAACAACGGTAAATATAATAAACCAACAGATCCTTCAACTGATTATAATGGGTTAATTTCCATTAAATTAAGAGGACAGTCTTCACGTGATTTTGCCAAGCAATCATATCGTTTTGAATTAATTAATGAAGATTTATCAGACACCAGCATATCAATCCTTGGAATGCCTGAAGAAAGTGACTGGATACTTTCAGGCCCCTTTGCTGATAAAAGTTTAGTGAGAAATAAGTTTGTCTATGATCTTGCTTCCAAAATGGAACAATACGCTCCACGTTCCCGTTTCTGCGAATTAAATATCAACGATCAACCTGTTGGTTTGTATCTCCTAACTGAAGAAATTAAGAGAGATAAAAACAGGGTTAATATTTCAAAATTAGATGAAAATGATTTAACAGGTAATGATTTAACAGGTGGATATCTCTTCAAGTATGATAAAGCCCCTCATCCAGCCGGTTCTTTTATTAAAGGAAGAGAAATTGTCTACCCTGATCCTGAAAATCTAATTCCTGAACAAAGCTATTATATAAAACGCTTCTTCACTAAGTACGATTCCATTCTTATGAAAACCAATGATTTTGCTGATCCTGAAAAAGGTTTTAGAAAATATGCCAGCGATTCATCTCTCGTTGACTTTTTCATCATCAATGAAATCACTAAAAATGCCGACTCATATCTGACAAGTACTTATATGTATAAAGACAGAGACGATATTGACGGAAGAATGAAATTTGGACCAGTATGGGATTACGATCTTGCTTTCAGTAATACATCATTTCAAAAAGGAAATATTGTTGAAGGATGGCAATTTGAATTTAATTCTAACGTAATGAACACTACAAGATATTTTCAGGACGCTGCTTTCGTCAAGCTTTTTCAAAAAAGATGGCATGAATTAAGAAAACAAACTTATAGTAATGACTCAATTTTTAATTGCTTAAATGAATTGATCGATCAAATTGAATTAGGTCGAATTCATAATTATCAAATATGGCCTGTAATTGATCAATCAATTTTCTATCCGGGTTATTATACTGACAGTTATGAAAATGAAATATTAATTTTTAAAGAATTTCTGACAAAAAGACTGGAATGGATTGATAACAACATTGATAACATTTACTACCCATTAGTAAAAGTGAATAATGATCAATTGACTTCAGTAAATCACCTTATTTTCAAATTATTTCCTAATCCTTTTACTGATAATCTTACATTAAGCTTTAATATTGAGGAAAAATGCACTTTAAAAAGTCAGATTTATGATATAAACGGCAGACTAAGATTTCAACAAACAATAGATGATATCTCTGGTTACAATGAAATAAGCTTTCAAAATACTGAAATCTCAAATCTTGAAGCCGGAGTATTTTTTATCAGATTGTTTATAGATGACACTCAGGTAAATTCATATAAAATTATTAAACGTTAACATCTATTTTAAACTTTCTCATTCAGGGTTTTATCTGATTATTCTGATTTGCAAAAAATGTTACCTTTGCAATCAAATTAATAAAAAATGAGTTTTAACGGCAGATATGATCAAAGAGGTGTTTCAGCTTCCAAAGAAGACGTACATAATGCTATAAAAAATATTGATAAAGGTCTTTTTCCTAAAGCCTTTTGTAAAATTGTTCCTGACTTTCTGGGTGGAGATCCTGAATATTGTAATATTATGCATGCGGATGGTGCTGGTACAAAATCGTCGCTTGCATATGTTTACTGGAAAGAAACAGGTGATTTATCTGTCTGGAAAGGTATTGCACAGGATGCATTAATAATGAACATTGATGATCTTATTTGTGTAGGAGCTTGTGAAAACATCCTTCTTTCTTCAACTATTGGTCGTAATAAAAATAAAATACCAGGAGAAGTAATTGCTGAAATAATAAATGCTACTACCGAATTATGCAATGAATTGTCGCAACTCGGGATTAATATAATTCCAACCGGCGGAGAAACTGCTGATGTAGGTGATCTTGTTCGTACAATAATTGTTGATTCTACAGTAACTTGCAGAATGAAACGTTCTGATGTTATTGATGCTTCTCAAATCAAAGCCGGAGATATTATTGTTGGATTTTCTTCCTGCGGAAAGGCTTCTTATGAAGATTCTTACAATGGAGGAATGGGCAGCAATGGACTTACATCTGCCCGCCATGATGTTTTTGAAAAATACCTTTCAGCTAAATACCCTGAAAGCTATGATCCGGAAGTACCTGAAGAATTGATATATTCAGGAAGTTATAAACTCACTCAAACTATGGAAAATCTTAATGTTGATGCCGGTCGTCTGGTTTTATCACCTACACGTACTTATGCACCCGTTGTTAAGAAAATCCTTGACCTATATAGAAAAGATATCGATGGCATAATTCATTGTTCCGGAGGCGCGCAAACTAAAGTGCTTCATTTCGTGGATAATGTTCACATTATAAAAGATAACCTTTTCCAGACACCCCCGCTTTTCAATATCATTCAGAAAGAATCAAAAACTGAATGGAAAGAAATGTACAAAGTTTTTAATATGGGACACCGTTTAGAAATTTATGTAAAACCTCAATACGCAGAACATATTATCGAAATTTCCAAATCTTTCAATATAGATGCTCAAATTGTTGGAAGAGTTGAAGAAAGTGAAAGAAAAAGACTTACTATTGAATCAGAAAAAGGAGTTTTTGAATATTGATATAAAACAATGGCAGATAATAATTTACTCGAAAAATTCGAAAATATAAGATTCCGTTTTGATGAAGTAT
>JAGOCT010000275.1 GCA_017998585.1 Candidatus Cloacimonadota bacterium
ATTTTTCATAATAGAATACTAATTCGAAGGTATCCTAAATCAATCCCTATTATATTTTTCACTTAACAGATAAACCTGATTTTTTTTTACTAATTTCTTCCACTTTTTTATGCTCAAAGTACATAATAGCCTAAGAAAAAATTCTTTTGAATCATCTCTTGAATAGTCCATTATAGCAATAATGACTATAAGAGATATAGATAATACCATGATTGATGAATATAGATTCCAGGCAGTTAATGTCTGTAATTATCATCATCATCAACAACATGACTGGTCTGATAAACCTTTTTATCTGGCTCTACAATCAATTGATCTAAAGAAGATGCAAGTCCATCATATGTTTTATTTATGGAACCCATTATAGTTGAAGAGTAATTGAAAAAAGCTAATTCAAAAAAATCAGAAACTGTATAAGAACGAACAATCTTGTTCTCAATTAAATCATAAACATCAACATCAAATTTAGTGACACAATATGAGCGATTCGTATATAAATTGGGTTGAACTCTTATAGACTGAATCTCTTCAAAAACTAAGGTTTTCTTCAAATACACGAGATACGAGGGCTTATCATTGATGATATGCTTTTTGCAAAAAGCCTGAATAAGCGGTATTGAGTCAGTTGAAACAAGGGCTTTTAAACTATCCTGGTCAACGATGATTACATTTGCCTGAGGGAATCTTCTTTGGACTTTGATATTTAAAGAATCTGAATACAACTGGCAATAGTTTTGATTACTCTCATAAACTTTATAAAATTTGTTTTTATAAACAGGAGCTTCTACATTATCAGAAATTCCTAAGATAATATTAGCCGTTCTGATGCTTTCTAGTTTATAATTTGGGTCAATATAACTGTTTTCAATTTTTAGAGTAGCACATCCTGATAACAATAGAGTTGTAATTAAAAAACAAAAAATCAATAACTTTTTCATTCTGTCCCCCTTTTTTTTATAATAAAAAAGCAGGCTTTGGCCTGCTCTATATTACCGTAGAGGTATTTTAATTTGGGGTGGCTGATGGGGGTCGAACCCACAACGCCCGGAACCACAATCCGGTGCTCTGCCATTGAACTACAGCCACCATATTAAATTTATATGGCACGCCAGAAGGGATTCGAACCCCTGACCCACAGCTTAGAAGGCTGTTGCTCTATCCAGCTGAGCTACTGGCGCATCACACTCATAAAAAAGGCAAGCTTTCGCTTGCATTTCACACTATATTATGGTAGCGGCGCAGGGACTTGAACCCCGGACCTGCGGATTATGATTCCGACGCTCTAACCAACTGAGCTACGCCGCCACTCTCTGATCTCTGGTAGCGAGAGGAGGATTTGAACCTCCGGCCTTCGGGTTATGAGCCCGACGAGCTACCAACTGCTCCATCTCGCGATAACTACTGTCATATTTACCAATGTAGGTTTTTTTGTCAAGAATATTTTTTAAAGATTTGTTCAAAAACTTAAATATGGAGTGTCTAAAACCTTATTTTTAAGCAGGATATATTGTAAAAAAAATATATAAATTGAAGAGATTAGCGCTCTTTTAGATTTATGAGTTTTCGGCAAAAATGATCGTTTTGGTTAAAATAAGCGTTTTTTGAGATGTTTAAAATATGAGCTTGAAATATGGATATGTCAAGAATTCTTAGGTTCACGATTATTGAAAAAACATGAGATTGACGATTCGAGAGATTTTATACATCGCATATTAAATATACCCTTAGCAAATATAAACAAAGACTTATGAACTAATTGAGGTCTCATCATTTATTCTTGTTGAATAAGCTTAAATCCCTTTTCTTTAAAATGATTAAGTACAACTGTTATTATCTAAGGCCTAAAATTTGAACATTCTCTATTATTGGAAGACTCATGCTTTAAAAAAACATTTGACAAAACAGTATATCATTTAAAAATATTCAAAAAGAAATCGTAGGGATACATCAAATCAAATAACATCAGATTAAAGAGAGGAATTCATGAAGATAAGTGGCTTTTCATTTGTGAGAAACGGAGTCAAACTCTATTACCCTGTCGTAGAATCAATCAAATCAATACTTCCAATTTGTGATGAGTTTATCATTGCAGTCGGGAAGGGGGATGAAGATGACAATACCAGGGAGTTAATTGCTGGCATCAATGATCCGAAGATCAGAATAATAGATACAGAGTGGAAAGAAGAATATTTTAAAAAAGGTATCAGCAATTCCATTCAAACGGATATTGCCATGAAGGAATGTACAGGTGACTGGTTGTTTTATGTACAGGCTGACGAAGTTGTTCATGAAAAGTATTTGCCCCTTATTCAAAAAGCATGTGAAAAGTATCTTGATGATCGCAATATAGAAGGATTGTTGTTTCATTATCGTCATTTTTGGGGTGATTACCAGCATTATCATAGTGGACATGGCTGGTATCCTTATGAAATCCGTATTGTAAGAAATTTACCAGAAATCCACTCATATCAGAGCGCTCAGTCGTTCAGAAAGTTTGATTTTTATGATAATCCCCGTCAGCTGGAAGGTACTCATAAGCTCAATGTGGCATTGATACCTGCTTATATATATCATTATGGATGGGTGAGACCGCCTCATTTGATGCAGAATAAAAAGAAAGCGCTTGATACCGTTCATTGGGGTAGCAGCAAAGCCAAAGATTTTTATGATAAAGCACCTAAAGAATTTGATTATGGTCCAATGAAACTCCTTGCTGAGTTCAAAGGAACTCATCCGGCAGTAATGGAAGAAATGATCCAATCATTTAACTGGGGAGAAAAGCTTTCCTATGAAGGAATTGATAACCCATATCGTGAGCCACATAAACATGAAAAATTAAAATATCGTTTCTTTTCTCTGATAGAGAAGATTTTTAATGGCGGAGAGCAAATAGGTGGCTTTAAAAATTACAATTTAAAGAAGAAATATCAATAGCTCATGAAGAAACTTTCTGCAGTAATCATTTGTAAAAATGAAGCCCACAACATTGATCGATGTCTTAGTTCATTGGGTTTTGCGGATGAAATTATTGTTTATGATTCAGGGTCAGTGGATGAGACATTGAATATCTGTCGGAAATATCACTGTGAGATTCATCAGGCGGATCAGTGGCAAGGCTTTGGTATTGCCAAGAAAACTGCTGTTGATTTTGCTCATAATGACTGGGTTTTTGTGATTGACGCAGACGAAGCTGTATCAGATGCTTTGAATGATTTTTTAATTGGTTTTAAAAACGAAAAAGAATCTCTGTACGCATACCGGATTAAACGTATTTCATATTATTTAGGAAAACAGGTGCGGTATTGCGGATGGCAGAATGATTATACTTTGAGATTGTTTAACAGACAGTTTGCTCAGTTTAACGATAAAATCGTACATGAATCTGTTCAGACGTCCCATCCGGTTGGTCAGATAGAATATTTGATTCATCATTACACATATCCACAAATTTCGACACATATCCAAAAGATGACGGCTTATGCTTATTTAGGAGCAGAACAAGCCTATCAGAAAGGGAAAAAATCTTCGATTCCTTATGCTGTTTTAAACGGATTGCTAAAATTTGTAAAAATGTATGTCATTAAACTGGGCTTTTTAGATGGGAAAACGGGTATAATACTTTCAATAAATTCAGCTTTTGGCGTATATCTGAAATATATCTGCTTATGGGAAAAATGGAAGAAAATTTAAAGATTCTGCATATTGATACACAAAAAGGATGGAGAGGTGGTCAGCAACAGGCGATTTATC
>JAGOCT010000276.1 GCA_017998585.1 Candidatus Cloacimonadota bacterium
CACAAAGAGCGCTAAGAACGCAAAGGTATTCAGGAAGAAAGAACCTTATTTCTCACATGAACACAAAGGAGATTATAAAAATAGAAATCTTTGCGAACTTTTCGATCTTAGCGAGAGAAAAAAAGAATTGAATCAAAAGAGTTGTAGTGATTTGTAAATTTTAAAAGGGGTTCTCGCAAAGAACGCTAAGAACGCAAAGGGAATCAAGTATTATTAGTCTAAAAATGTATCTTGCAAAGAGTGCTGAGAACGCCAATGGTTTCAAGAAGAAAGAGGAAGTGTTTTGTACAGAAAAGTGTTTCTCTCAAAGAACTCAATGGAGAAGGTCAAATAAAAAATCTTTGCGAACTTTGCGATCTTAGCGAGAAAAATATCTCAGAAAAAAAAGCAGGCTTTCGCCTGCTTTAATTTATGGCTCCGGAGGAGGGATTTGAACCCCCGACCTAGTGGTTAACAGCCACCCGCTCTAACCCCTGAGCCACTCCGGAACTTATGATCACGTCTATCATTTATGAATCCTTTTTATCGAAGGCAGGTTTTCCTGTCAATACTTTTTTTTAAACAAAACAAAAAAAAGATAAGTACAATTATCTAACTTTATGAAAATTAGTCAGAAAGAAATTTAAAAAAAGAATAGAAAAATGCTTGTAAAAGTATATCGTAATACAGAAAAAGTTGCTAAGAAAGCTTAATCATGCTTATAAAACAGGTAAAATTGCATTATTAATAAATCTTTACAAAATAATGTTTGACAAAATTTAAATAATACACTATTTTGTATCAATGGAGGAATGAGTATGAAAAATAGTATATCTGCAAAATTGATTAAACCATTAGTCATTTTGATTGTGTTAGGTGTTTCAATTCCATCTTTTATTGCTTATTTTCAGCAACGAAGCATGATTAACAAGATGATGAAGGAAGAAGCTCAATCTGCCTTATCAGAATTAAGTCAGCAACTGGAAACGTCAGAAAATGCAATTTCTTTACTAAAGCAAGCATCAAAGAAGAATTACTTAAGAATTACACGTGCCGTGTCATTTATTATTCAGCAAAACCCATCAATATTATCTACAGAGAATATGACTGCACTTGCTAAAACCATTAATGTCGATGAACTTCATGTCACAGATGAAAAGGGTGTTTTGTTATGGGGAAATGTGCCTGGCTTTTTTGGATTTGATTTTAACACGAGTGATCAGACAAAGCCATTTATTCCAATGCTAAATGATAAAAGTTTAGAAATTGCACAGGATCCATCAGAACGCGGTGTTGATAAAGTGTTGTTCCAATACATCAGTGTGCCCAGAAGGGACAAAGCAGGTATTGTTCAGATTGGACTTGCACCTACTGAATTGCAGACTCTTATTGAAAGTTCTGATATCAACAAGTTAATATCTACGATTAAAATTGGTGAAAATGGATTTGGTGTGATTGTTGATAAAGACTTCAATATTGTCGCTCATCCTGATACTTCTTTGATTAAAAAGAATATTAGTGAAATAGGTATTGAAAGCAGTAAAATTACTGGCGAAAAAGGTGATTTTAAGTTTAAGAATGCAGGCAGTCGATACTTGTCTTATTATCAGATGAAAAATGACTATTATGTCTTATCTAATGTAAAAATCAGTGATTACACTGCCCCACTTACCGGATTGCTTTTTATGATTATATTGTCTGTAATTGGTGCAACCGTGATCATGGTGTTCTTTACACTCAGACTGACAAAGAGAATTATTATCAATCCACTGACTCAGATCAATAAAAGACTGGATGAGATATCTCAGGGTGAAGGTGATCTGACTCAGAAAGTTCATATTGATACTGAAGATGAGTTTCATAATCTGGCACATTCCTTTAACTACTTTGTTGACCAGATTCGTTGTATCATTTCAGAAGTCAAAAAACAATCAGATGAACTATATAGCACTTCAAAAATTGTCTATCAGACTACAAATGAACTGACAGGTCTTGCCTTTGAGTTGAATACACAAACTACCGTTGCATCGGCAGCCTCAGAAGAGGTTTCATCCAATTCTAATACGATTGCGGCTGCAGTCGAAGAAACCGCTACGAATATTCAAAATATCAATCTGGCAGCTGACCAAATGTCTCAAAAAATGACAACAGTCGCTTCTGCATCAGAACAAACAGCAACGAATGTCTCTGAAGTTACCAAACTGATACATAATCTTCAGGATAATACCGAAAAGACACGTAATGCCATGGAAAATGTACTGAGTATGATCAATACAACAGCTTCTTCGATTGAACAAATTAATTCTAATATTATACAGATTGCCAGAAATACCCAAAATGCCAATAAAGTATCAACAACTGCCAATGAACAGGCAAAGAATACTTCAGAAACGATGTTTGAATTGCAAAAGGCAGCTCAAGAGATAGGCAAGATTGTAAAAGTGATTAATGCGATTGCCGATCAGACCAATATGCTGGCACTCAATGCCACAATTGAGGCTGCTTCTGCCGGTGAAGCCGGTAAAGGCTTTGCTGTGGTTGCTAATGAGGTTAAAGCGCTTGCTAAACAGACTTCAGAAGCTACTGAACGTATCGCTGAGCAAATTGAAATGGTTCAGCAGGCAACGAATCATTCAGTCAATTCTATGCAGACGATTAGTCAAACGATTGTTGAATTAACCGATATCAATTCTAATATTGCCCAAAGTATCGATGTACAGAGCAGAACCATTTCTGAGATCAATCAATCAGTACAACAGGTTTTAACTGAGACAAACCGGGTTGAAAAATACACATTAGCCAATAAAGACCTGGCAGGAGAAGTGACCACCAATACCAGCCAGGCAGATATTGGGGTAAGAGAAATCGCCAAAGAAACTTCAGGTGCAGCAGTCTCTGCAAAACAGGTTGCAGAAAACATCAATGATATATCTTTTGGCGTCAGAGAAGTTTCCAGATCAACTCAGGAGATTAGCACAGGTATTTCTGAAATATCTCAGACCATGTCACAGATCGCAAGAGTATCAGAACAAACAGCTACCGGCGCTGAAAAGAATCAGGCTGCAGCAGATAACTTAAATTCAATATCCGACGCAATATATAATTTAGTAAAGAAGTTTAAAGTATAATCATCACTTTTATGAGAGGCAGGGAAACCTGCCTCTTTTGAATATATGGAGAGTTTATGAATCTTGAAAAATATAAGTTTTTAATTATGGCTGTGATCAGTCCTTTAGCTATTATTTTGTTGGTTCTGCTGATAAAATGGATTATGTTTCCGATGGCGAATGAGAAGTTAAGTGATCTGATTGATGTCTATCAGGATCCCGTTCAGAAAGAAACACAGGCAGAACCCTTTATCATCGAAAGAAAGGGATATCAGTTTACAGTTAAACCGCTTGCTGAGTTTGATATCAGTGCGTTGGTTGTTTCAAAGAAAAAATATTTCAGTGGTATTGATGCGGATATTGTACCTTTGGATTTGGGGGTTTGCTGGGGTGATGTTGCCAAACCTGAATATTTGAAATCTCTGCAGTTTCAACAGTATATGCGATTTTTGATCTATAGGATTAAAGGTGCATTGCCCTTTGGATACGATTATATCGGAACGCATGCCGGTAATATTCATATTGTACCAGCTAATAAGCGTATTAAAAAAGTCGCACTATCTTTAGGTAAAAAAGATAAAATCAGAATGCAGGGCTATCTGATCAGTATTCGCAGTAATAATTACAAGTATCTATATACCAGAAACAGCAGTTTAACC
>JAGOCT010000277.1:0-1782 GCA_017998585.1 Candidatus Cloacimonadota bacterium
TCCAAATCAGATCTGATTTTAAAAAAGACAGCTGACATAGAGAATCTACTCACGGAGATAGCCTCACAACCCCATGTCGTACTTACCAGTATTTTAGGCGAAAGTGTTACCACAAAAATTGATAAGTGCTCTCAATTTATATACTTATATCAGTTTCATCCCGTTAAATACAATCAGGATTTAAGGGCTGGCACTTCTTACAAATTTAAGATAGAAGCCGTTCATCATTCTGACAGGTATGATATTTGGTTTGAAACAAAGTTCGTCCAATCTGATGTCGCTTCATCACGAAAGTTTTTAGAATTCTCGATCCCTGACAGTCTCAAATACCAAAAGACACCTTACGAAGTGTATCCTAAACAAGAAGACAATATTAGTTTGACTTATAAAATTAAAAATATGCCTGAGTTTAGAAAAGTAACTTATCTCAATTCAAAGGAGATTCATTTCTCTGGTGATCTGGACCATTTGTTAAACGATTATAATGGCCGTACGATTTACAATATTGAGCTGAAACTTCCATTTGATAAATTGATTATATCAGGTAACTTCAGAAAAATCAGAAAAGAATGTTTTGCTTTTGAATATTACCTGTATAGCAGTTCGACAAAAGAAATTATTGAAAAATATTTTGAATATGATTTTATAAGAAACAACCCGAATATGGTTTATCAGGTTGAAAGCTATGATAATCCCTTGCCTGATGTTTCCTATCAAATCATGAATCCAGAGAGTAAATATATCATCGTCTATGATGAAAAAAAAAATAGTAACTGAGTATATCACTGAATATTTATCTAAGCGAATTACGTCAAAAATTGTACAGATCAATGATTTTAGTCTTCTCTTTGATACGATCAGCCAGTTTCCACCAAAATTACTCATTCTTAATGAAATTACAGGCAGCAAAAATATCAAAGATTATGCAAAAAAGATAGATATGTGTCCATGTCCGGTGATTATTAGTAAATCGCAAACCAGCAACTTATATCCAGAACAAGTCAGTGAGAGTAAGGTAAAGGGAATAATCAATAAACCAATTGATGGCAAGATATTGCTGGATATTGTTAAAAAAATACTTGGAGATCATATATGAAGATTTCAAAACTAATCATCATCCTTATGTTTATTTTAATCAGTGCCTGCGCTAAAGAAGGTGATTTCACACTGATTAACAGATGTAATCACAACGTGTATTATACAATACAAAACAGAGATTACACGTTACCTCCCTCACAAAGCCGTACCCATAGCTTTTCTGTTGGCAAACAAACTCCTTTCAATACCGCTGAAAAGGAAATTGGTATTAAAATTGAAGGCGAAACATACATAATGACAGACAGTTATAATAATGATCTGGAATATACTGACACTTCTGTGAACATTCAGGCAGATAAAAACCTCAAAGCTTATCTGTATCCCAATAGAGCTGGTTTGAAAATAGTAAATTTATCCAGCAAAAAGTACCGAAATCTCGTTTATAAACAACATTTTGAAGGGCATACCTATGCTTCAGATGATCTCTTTTTCTATCAGGATTTGAACCCACAGGATTCTTTATGGTTTCGATTGCCCTATTCGAATATGAATCCGGATAATCCAAACTACTTCTTTTATACCTTTGAAATCAGAGATGAAGAGGGGAATATCCTTACATTTGGTGATCAGACAACTGTGCTGGATAAAGATGTTCAGTACAGAATTGAGCTGACAGACTAAGCTTTTTTTGTTGATACAAAGCTTTAATGATGCTTTGTATAGATTTTAAGTAAAAACCTTAAA
>JAGOCT010000277.1:1882-3740 GCA_017998585.1 Candidatus Cloacimonadota bacterium
ATTTGGTGATCAGACAACTGTGCTGGATAAAGATGTTCAGTACAGAATTGAGCTGACAGACTAAGCTTTTTTTGTTGATACAAAGCTTTAATGATGCTTTGTATAGATTTTAAGTAAAAACCTTAAAAAGAGGATCCATTGATGAAAATCCTCAGACTGATATTGGTTTTAATTGCATTTATTAATGTGTTACATGCTGCTGTAGTGATCAATGAGATTATGATTGATCCTGCCGGTGCAGATGAAGGAAATGAATGGATTGAGCTTTATAACAACTCAAATGATTCGGTCAATCTGCTTGGTTGGAGAATTCAGTCTGCAGGGACTTCATTTACAAATAATTATACTTTTCAGGAATTTATACTGGAGCCCTATAGTTATTTGCTGATAGGAGAACAAAATATTCCCAATGCACATTTGTATGCAAATCTTAGTTTTCAAAACGGTGGTTCTTCCAGCGATGCCATCAGACTAACAAATCCTGATGAGTCTTATACAGATACCTTTGTTTATGATTCTCCAAATACAAATTTGCTCCCTGATGATACTGGAAATCCAGCAACTGAGTTATTTGCAGGTATAGAGAGTGCATTATCTGTTGCTAGAATCCAGGATGGTCTGGATACTAATTCAATTGAAGATTGGTTAATTGTCAAATGTTTAACACCTGGCAGTTCGAACACTGATTTTGTAGATGTCGAAATTTCAGATGTTTACGTTTCAGAAACAGATTCTAACATAAATATACACACAATTATTCACAACTTATCCACAATACCTGTGGATATATCCACATTATGTGTGGAATACCTAATTGATAATATTTCCTATGACTTACAGCCTGTTACAGAATTTAATAATGAAAGTTTTTGTTTTTTATCCACAAATTTCAATCATTTATCCACAGGGATTTATCAACTAAAAATACTGCTTCATTGTCATCAGGATATCAACCCACTTAACAACTCTTTTGATACCCGTTTCCTGGTCGGAGAATCACCACTTTTAATCAATGAGATGATGCATTCTCCTTCAACAGGGAATCCTGAATGGATAGAAATATATAATCAATCAGACAGCATGATTGTTGTAACGAATGCGTTTATAGAAGATTTATCTGGATCTCATGCTTCTTTTACCGGCTCATTTCCCCCTAAGCAATGGATAGTATTAACTCCTGATCTGTTTCTTCTGCAGCAAAACTACCCCTCTCTTATGACTGAAAATATTATAGAAACTGATTCATGGGCATCACTTAATAATTCTGGAGATCAGTTAAAGCTGTATCTATTTGAAGATTTGCTTGCTGATTCGGTTGCTTATCAGGCGAATTCAACACCAAAAGGTATCTCTTTAGAAAAACATAATATAGATAATCAGATTCAGTGGATAGCGAGCCAATCTCCAACCGGAGCGAGTCCAGGACAGCAAAATATGCTTCATAATCAAGCGAGTCAGGTGCATGTAAATGAACTTAGTTTGATTGAGTCAGAAAGTTCAATTTTGCATACAATTTCTCTGATTAACAGCAATGTGCCAGTTGATATCAGAATACAGCTTTTCGAAACGAATGATATTTTACTGGATCATGTTGTATATGATCATGATTTTACTTTGTTAGATTCTCTCGAAATAGAGATCAATTCGCCTAAACATTTAAATACTTACACAATGTTCACATACAAAATCAGCTATTTTCAGAATAATGAAATGATCGTTTTGTTTAAAAAAAATGCCTGGCTTCATAATTCTCTTCCATGGGTAATTAATGAAATTATGTATAATCCGCTGACAAGTGAACCCGAATGGATTGAGTTGAAAATGAACAATTGTTACCCTGTTCTTGATAGCCTGATAC
>JAGOCT010000278.1 GCA_017998585.1 Candidatus Cloacimonadota bacterium
CTACTATTCTTATCCAATGATCCAAGGATTGAAATGGCCTTACTCTTCGCAAGCTGGTAGCTTGCACTACTATTCTTATCCAATGATTCAAAGATTGAAACTATCCTTTCTCTTCACAAGCTGGTAGCTTGCGCTACTATTCTTATCCAATGATTCAAAGATTGAAACTATCCTTTCTGTTCACAAGCTGGTAGCTTGCGCTACAATTCTTATCCAATGATCCAAGGATTGAAACTATCATTTCTCTTCACAAGCTGGTAGCTTGCGCTACTATTCTTTTCCAACAAACCAAGGATAGAAACAACCTTTCTCTTCGCAAGCTGGTAGCTTGCGCTACAATTCTTATCCAATGATCCAAGGATTGAAAATACCGACAATAAACGAGAAAGATGATCGTTCTATGCTAATTGAAAATGGGTAAAAATATCTCTTGACAATTAATAAAATCGTGTTATCTTTTTTAGATGGAGGTTGTTATGAAAGCTAAATGGGTGATTATCATACTCATATTTCTCTTATTGATTGCATTCAGTTTTCTATTTAAAGAGAAAGAAACCATCGCGATTGGCATTATCACCTCAATCAATTCTGGTACTGTGGTCTCTTCAAGTGAAGTAAATGCTGCAGAATTTTTTATTGAAGAAAACAATATCAAAAGTTTTTTGCCAAGAGTTGTGAATGACAACTGGGATACTGAGCTTACAATTGAAGCAACACAAGGGGCTATCAATAAGGGGATGAATTTATTTATTTCCTCTCATCCTTCAAAATGTGCGATTTCTTCCATGCACCTGTTTCAGGATGGGAAAGCTTTTTTAATCAATTGTGCCTCTGCAAGTCCTGAGCTAATTGGCAGAGATGATTATATTTTCAGAATAATCAGTGATGCCACAGAAGAGCAAAATGCCATAGCAGACTATATTCAGCATTTGGAAGGCAAAAAACTGTTGGTGGTACAGGATGACAGCAATCTGGCTTACACAAAACCGGCTTTTGAGTATTTTTCAAAACGTTTGCTTTCTCATCATAAATGGACAATTGTTAATCAATCATTTACAATTTCCAGGTTTAAACCTGAGGATTACAAAGAATTGTTTAAACAGGACTTTGATGCCTTATATATATTAGGAGGCAGTTTTCAGTCGGCAATTGGGAATATTGCACAGTATTTTTATATGTTTCATCCAGATGACCCAGTGATACTAACGCCCTGGTCAAGGTCTCCTTCTATTCTGGATATTTCAGGGCCAGCACTTAAAAATATCATTTTAACCAGCTCTTTCCCTGCAAAAAAAGAAAGTCAGACACTTTCTGATTACATAAACCGTTTTCAAAAAAGATACAATTATGCCCCTCATGCCATGAATTTTGGTGTGAGACAGGCAATGGAGCTATATGAACAGGCAATCAGAAAAGGGCATAAAACACCTGAAGCAATAAAACAATACCTTTTATCAGAACCGGTTCATCATACTTCATTAGGAAATATTTCTTTTGATAAGAATGGGGATGTTAAGCAGAAGTATTACTTTATCAGGAATGTTGAACATGAACTTAAGTAGTTTGTTAAAAAAGAATACCACTTTTCGAACTTTTCTGTTTACCGGAGATTTTTTCGTTCTCATTCTTGTTGCCAGCATATTATTAGTAGGGTCTTTATATACGATAAAAACAGTCAATACAATATATCTTGATTCTAAATTAGCAGAAGCAGAAAGAGTCCATCTTTTCATTGAAAGTCAGCTGGAAGAATCGCGTAACAAACTGAATTTGATTACAAAATATCATAATGAGTTGAGTCGCTCGTTTATTTATCAGATTTTTAATGATTTCTCTGACATTTATTGTCTGGATAAGGATAACCGAATTGATAGCATTTTAAAATCAAGTCCAGATTCAAAAGTATTTGTTGGCTTTTCATTTGAGGGCAGACGAATGGCTGAGTATCTCTCCAGAAATAATGTGGATAAAGCATTTTCGGATATAATGGCTGGTATAGAAGATGATAAACCCAGTATCTATTATGTAATGAAAAATCATGAAAATATCCTGCTGGCAAGAATGAATCTTGATTTTGTCAATCAGGTACTGCTCAAATTTTCTAAATACACCGACATCCCCTTATTGCTGATTTCTACTGACGGTTTTATCATGACTTCAACATCAGGAATCATCAAGTTGCCGACTTTTGACGTCAAAACTTTTGGAAATCAGAATAAAAACCACTATAATATACTGAAGATTGGCGAAAACGAATGGATCCCCCTGGTTTCTAAAGAAGGAAGTATTGGTGCAAAAGTGGTTTTAATGATTCCTAATCAATTTCCTAGGGCAATACAAAAAACTTTAATGATATTCTACTCTATTTTCATGATTGTCATGAGTTTTCTAGTCGTTATAAAAAATTATCTGATAGATCATGCACTATTAAACCCTCTGAATCGTTTTTCCGCTCAAATGAAAGAGATAGAACAAGGCTTGCCTTCTCAGAATGAGTCTCTTGTTCAATACCGGTTTCATGAACTCAATACGATAAAAAAGCGATTTCATGCAATGAAAGAAGCAATTCTTCTAAGAGAAAAGCATCTGCGTGAAAGCGAAGAAAATGCAGTGATTCTGGCAAATCAGGCACAGACTGCCAGTCAGGCAAAATCAGAATTTCTTGCCAATATGAGTCATGAGATCAGAACACCCCTGAACAGTATTATTGGCTTTACTGAAATGCTAAAATCGACGCGTTTAGATAGTATTCAAAAAAGTTATATGGAAAATGTATATACTTCCGCCCGAACTTTATTGGATCTTATCAATGATATTTTGGATTTATCAAAAATAGAAGCGGGGAAGCTCGAACTAGAGCAGATTGAATTCAATTTCAGGGACATGCTTGAGCAGTTGATTGATAACTCAAAAAGCTTTGTTGGCAATAAGGATATTGAACTCATACTGGATTATCCGATTGATTCTCCCGATATGATAACTGGAGACCCGCTAAGAATCAAGCAGGTGATGTTTAACCTGCTTAATAATGCGGTTAAATTTACAGAAGAAGGGGAAGTGGGTATCATTATACGCTTTAACTCTGAGAATGATAGTAAAAGTCAGCTGAATATTGTGGTTTATGATACGGGTATTGGCATTCGAGATGCGGATAAAGAAAAAATGTTTAAGGTCTTTTCACAGGCAGATTCATCAATTACCAGAAAATACGGTGGTTCTGGACTCGGTTTAATGATTAGTACCATGCTGCTAAAACAGATGGGCTCTGAAATACAGTTTGACAGTCATTATGGGAAAGGGACCTGTTTTTATTTTAGCATAAGTACAAACTGTCGCCTAAAAGCAGATAAACCTAATTGTACAGAACATACGGTGAGACATGTGATGATAATTGAAGATAATCCACAAATTCTCAGGCATTATGAATCCATGACAACATACTGCCAAAACAATATTGTTTCATACAGGTCTGATGATGAAACATTATTTCAGTATTTACGAAATAATAAGGTTGATTGTGTCCTAGTGGACATTGATAACAAAGCACTTAATGCGTTTGATCTGATTAGCCATATCAGAGTATCCCTGACTGAAAATTCTTTTGATATGCCAAAGTTTGTTATCTTGTTCCGTTCTAACAAAAAAGAAGTACTGGACGATTGTCTTACTTACAATGTGGATTATTGCCTTGAAAAACCATTAAAATACAGTGATTTTTCTTACTATATGAAGCATTTC
>JAGOCT010000004.1 GCA_017998585.1 Candidatus Cloacimonadota bacterium
CTCCGGTTCTCTCCCAAATCAGGTTCATCTGATTAACAGACCAGAGTATCTGAAGGCTGAGGCAGACTGTAAGAAAAATTATCTTTTTCATTTTTTACCTTCTTCTGTATTTGTAGAACAAGCAACCTGCTTGTTTAAATTAGCATTCAGCGTAGAACAAGCAACCTGCTTGTTAAAGCAGGTTATTCGCAAGCTGGTAGCTTGCGCTACGATTATTGTAGGACAAGCAACCTGCTTGTTTAAATTAGCATTCAGTATAGGACAAGGTAGAGACATCCAATCTGGACGTCTGTACGAAGTAGTTACTTTCCGCAAGCTGGTAGCTTGCGCTACGATTATTGTAGAACAAGCAACCTGCTTGTTTAAATTTACCATTCAACGTAGAACAAGCAACCTGCTTGTTAAAGCAGTTTATTCGCAAGCTGGTAGCTTACAGTACGATTATTGTTGGACAAGCAACCTGATTGTTACATTGTGCCACACCTACGAGACATTCTATGTAGTTCATTGTTTTCCTTGCGCTTACGCACATGCTTATCTATATATCGTTCCTATGGAATTCTGGTTTTTGCACAAGCTCGTCAGCCCTGTGATCTTCGTCGAATTTCTTTTTTATAAGCAAAAATTCCCTGCCGGAAATTTGATTTTTACCGGCAGGGATTAGTATATTTATTATTATTTGCCTTGCATCATCGCTTCCACATCTGCTTTTACTTCGCCGATCGGTTTGATATCAAAGTTTTCAACTAAAACTTTAGCTACATTTGGAGATAAGAACGCAGGGAGAGTTGGACCTAAACGGATTCCTTTGACACCAAGGAATAAGAGAGCGAGAAGTACAGCAACTGCTTTTTGTTCGTACCAGGCTATATCAAAAGAAATCGGTAACTGGTTAATATCTTCCAAACCAAATACTTCTTTGAGCTTGAGTGCAATCACAGCCAATGAATAAGAATCATTGCATTGTCCGGCATCCAGAACTCTTGGGATACCACCGATATCACCCAGATTGAGCTTGTTGTAACGATATTTTGCACAACCGGCAGTTAAGATGACTGTATCTTTTGGTAATTCTTCAGCCACTTCAGTAAAATAGCTTCTTTCTTTATGTCTGCCATCACAGCCGGCCATTACCACAAATCGCTTGATAGCTCCGGATTTAACAGCATCCACTACTTTATCAGCAAGTGCCATTACCTGATTATGAGCAAATCCGCCAACGATTTTGCCCGTTTCAATCTCTGTTGGAGCTGCACATTTTTTTGCTAATTCGATGATTGCTGAAAAGTCTTTCTTGCCATCCACTTCCTGAATATGAGGAACGCCTGGATAACCAGCCATACCTGTTGTGAAAATTCTATCCTTATAAGCCTCTTTGACTGGGGTTATACAATTTGTGGTCATCAGGATTGGTCCATTAAAAGATTCAAATTCAGTGGATTGTTTCCACCAGGCATTACCATAATTACCATGGAAGTGTTTGAACTTTTTGAAAGCAGGATAATAATTTGCAGGGAGCATTTCTGAATGGGTATAAATATCTACTCCGCTACCTTCGCTCTGTTCCAGGAGTTGCATCATATCTTTAAGATCATGACCGGAAATAAGGATTCCGGGGTTTTTACCAACGCCGATATTGACTTCAGTGATTTCAGGATTACCATAAGTGGAAGTATTGGCAGCATCGAGAGTTGCCATTGTTTTAACAGCCACTTCACCGGCTTTCATGACCATAGCAATCATTTCGTCAACAGACAAATCTTTCGTGGTAGAAACAAGTGCTTCCATCATGAATTTATAAACAGAGTCATCTTCTTTGCCTAAAACAGCGGCATGATCGGCATAAGCGGCGATACCTTTTAAACCGTAAATCAGGAGTTCTCTCAAAGATCTGACATCTTCATTTTCAGTAGACAAAACACCTACTGATTCACCTTTTTTCACAAATTCTTCTTTGGTTTTCCCTGTCCATTGAATCAGATCACAATCGCAATCAGATTTTAAACTGTCCCGAATTTCCAGACCTTTTTTGATTAAATCGGTAAGTCTGTCATCATCAAAATTGGCATTGGTAATAGTTGCAAAAAGACCCTGAGCGATAAACAACCCGTTTTTTGCATCATATTTTCCTTCGGAAGCGCATCCGATTCCCTTGAGTGTGTAAATTAAAGTATCCTGTAAATTGGCGGTATCCGCTTTCTTTCCGCAAGCACCTGCTGCGAATTTACATCCGGAGTTACCCATTGTTTCCTGACATTGGTAACAAAACATACTCATTTTTTTCTCCTTTTCTTTGACCGGTTGAAATCCGGGTTTTTATTTTTTAAAGATTTTGGTTAATAAGATAGTTGCTGAATTATCGAAAGGGTTTTCCAGACCGTGAGGGATATCCCCCTGACATTCTGCTGTTTCGTTTTCATTCATCTGATATGATTCATTTTCCAGGATGAAGTTGAGTTTTCCTTTTAAAACCAGAAGGTTTAAATCGAACTCAGTCTGATGGGGTTTTAAGATGGCATCTGGCTCTAAATACATCAATATTTGCTCGGATTCATTGCCGGAAAATACCTTCCAGGCTTTGATTTTATCCTGTGAGAAGAACGGTTCCTGTAATGTGATTTGATTGATTTTCATTTTTCAAACCATCTTTGTTTGCGTTACAGGTTTGGGCACCTTGCTAACCATCACCCGCACGATTGAATCTGTCTCATTATAGATACAATGAACAATATCTTTTGGACTTTCAATCAAATCATCTTTTGTAACAGTCATTTTTTCTTCACCGATTGAGATAGTCGGACTACCTTCCAACACATAAAAGAAGACATCCACCGGCGTGATATGGGGTTTGAGAGACTGACCTGCCTGTAAGGTCAGATGCATAACCAGAGCATTTTCTGTGTCATAAATCTTATGAGACTCAATGCCATGAGGATTTGCCTGATTCTGAAGATTTTTGAAATTGCTAACTTTCATTTTAACCTCGTTTTTTCTAACGACATCTTTAACCGGCTATTTTTTAATAATATAGCTCAATGATATCGTTTGTCAAATTTTAATTTAATTTATCTGTTTTTAATTTATTAGACTATTCACTTCTATTGACAGAGTTTTTCTGCAAATGCCTTGCCAAAGTCATAGCAGCTTTGCTTGGCTTCTTCGTTGGGATTCCATTTTGCTTTTAAAGGAGCTGCAATTATTTCGAAACCAGCAAGTTCTAATCTTTTCTGAATAACATCAGCAGATTCACCACTCCAGCCATAAGTGCCAAAAGCAGCAGCCTTTTTATTTAAGAACTTCAAGCCTGTAATTTCTTCTAAAATCCCGGCCATTGCAGTGGCAATGCCTTTCCCAATGGTAGGAGAGCCGGCAAGTACCGCTTTAGATTTAAAAATTTCTGCAATCACATCATTTTTATCAAATTTACCGACATTATAGAGTTTTACATCGATGTTTCTATCTTGAGCAGTGATACCCTTTGCTATATTTTCAGCCATAATCCGGGTTCCGTTCCACATAGTGTCATAGAAAATCGTGATTTGATTTTCCTGATAATTATCCGCCCATTTAAGATAGCTCTGAACAATCTGTAATGGATTATCTCTCCAGATAACACCATGACTGGTACAAATCAAATCCAGAGGGACATTAAGCTCAACAAACTGCTGAATCTTCTTAGTCACCAATTTGCTAAAAGGTGTCAGAATATTGGCATAATATTTCAGACACTCAGTCATCAGTTCGCCCTGATCAACCAGATCATTGTACATTTTTTCGCTGGCCAGGTGTTGGCCAAACGCATCATTACTGAATAAGATATGATCTTCAGTAAGATATTCAAACATGCTGTCAGGCCAGTGCAACATAGGCGCTTCGATAAAGATTAACTTTTTACCATTACCAATATCCAAAACATCTCCGGTCTTGACCACGACAAAATTCCAGTCCTGATGATAATGACCTTTGAGCGAATCAAGTGCATTTTTCGTACAGTATATTGGGGTATCAGGAATTTCTCTCATCAACTCAGGAAGTGCTCCGCTATGGTCAATTTCTGCATGATTAGCAATGATATAATCAATTTTCTTTAAATCGATTTCTTTTTTAAGATTTTCAACAAATTCTTTGGCAAAAGGTAACCAAACCGTGTCAATTAAGACATTTTTTTCTTCTCGTATCAGGTATGAATTGTAGGTTGATCCTTTATGAGTCGAATATTCTTCACCATGGAATTTTTCAAGCTCCCAGTCAATTTTCCCAACCCATTGAACATTGTTTTTTACGCTGAAACTCATGATTCCTCCTTCAATATTTACAGTAAATCGCCACTGATTGAGACGACATTTACTTTTGCCATCATAAATTTCTGTGCTTTTTCCAATGCTTTTTGAACAATCATTTCTGTTCCGCCACAGCATGGCACTTCCATTCTGGCAACTGTTAAAGATTTGATTTGTTTGTTTTTGAAGATATCAGCCAATTTGTCAATATAGCTGTCAATATTACTGTCGAGTTTTGGGCAAAGCGTAATGACCACATGGTTTTTGACAAATTTGTTATGAAAATTCGCATAGGCAAAAGGAACGCAATCTGCACAAATCAGGACATTGGCATTATCAAAATAAGGGGCATTCGGATTTATTAAATGAAGTTGAACCGGCCATGTTTTTAATTGTGATTGAATACTGATGTTTTCATTCACTTCAGGGCTTTGTTTTCTATCGATAATCTTCGTCTGTGATGATGGGCATCCTCCAGAAGGACAAGCTGAGCTTTCCAGTTCCGGGACAGGGATTCCTCTCATCTTTAGAATAGCAACAGCCTGGTCAAAGTATTCTGTCTGACTGTGATCTTTAAGATGTTTCAAATGAGCTTTGATGGTATTTGCACCAGCTTTGATAATGTTTTCCATGACTTTTGACTCATCATAAGGTTCTGCTTCTCTTTCAATCGTTGTAATTGCACCTTCAGGGCATTCGCCTAAACAAGCACCCAGTCCGTCACAAAACAAATCAGAGACCAGTCTTGCTTTACCATCAATGATCTGTAAAGCACCTTCAGGGCAACCCGGAACACATACACCGCATCCTGTACATTTTTTTTCGTCTATCTCGATAATCTGTCTTTTCATTTTCTTCTCCTTATAATTATTATTCACTAACCTATATACTTAAAATTTTTTGGGTAGTCTTTTATTCTACCCTGATGAGTTGCTTAACGGATTCCCACAATTGAGAACCTTCCTGAATTAAATCAAAATTAAAATTACTGAGACACCACTGGGTTACCAGTAATCTCATCGAACCAAAGATGATTCTGAACAATTCCTTGGCATCAATATCCTTACGAATCTCGTTTTTATTTTGACCTTCAACAATGATAGTTCTCATCTTCATACCATGTTGATGCATGATAGAGAGCATTTTCTCAGAGTATTTTGGGTCATCTTCAAATACCGCTTCCGAAAACATTACTTTCGCCATTTCAGGGTTTTGAACAAATCTTTCATAGCGATCAAAGAGGAACTTGCGAATCTTTCCGATAGAGGAAAGCTCTTCTTTTTCAACATCGGTAAAAACAAATTCAGAAATCGCCTCAAAACTCGATAAGACAGCCATAACAATATCAAACTTGCTTTTAAAATGACGATATATCGCAGGCTCGGAAACACCTATTGCCTGAGAGATATTTTTGATGGTCAGACTCTGAATGCCACTATTGGCAATCAGCCTGATTGACTCATCGACTATCTGTTTTTGACGTTCACTTAATTTCATTTTCACCCTCTTGTTAATAATTACTAACCTATATTATGTTAGTCCCTATTAACGTCAAGTATTTTTTTAATAAAATTTAAAAATAATTCCAGGAATGCTTTCTATAGGGCATTTTGGACTGATTTTTGTTTAAAAGATTCTCACTTAAAATATGGAGTTATATTCAGCAATCAGGATTAAACGCAATTTTAGTATTAATTTTCTCATTTAATCAGTGATTTTAATGTAGCCTATTTTATTAGAACGACTCTAATATTTTACCAATAGATTGCTTCCGGATGATGTATTATCACTGCACATGTAGAAAATTCCGGTTCCAGCTCATCGCTGTCATTCATTGTGATGCCAATGTCCACTGCCCTGATCAGGTCTAATACTTTATTTTGCTCACTCATATCACGACACCAGTTATAGCCAAAACTATATCTTTTTCCTCTATAGTTTTGAACCCATTCATCTTTTCTACTTTCTTCAGAGTGAGCGATACCCATTTCTTTTCTGATTTTAGCATGAGTCCAGCCTGCCAGCGCTTCTGTCAAAGCCGCACAATAACCATACCAATAGAAATAATTCTGATACTGGTCTGTTGCTTTTAACTCATTGGCAAAAAGAACAGCCTTTTCTCCGGAAGTTACCACCTGAAAACCGATATAGTCCATCAGATTTGAGTGAACTGAACTAATATAATCGCAGATATTTTTCTTGCTTTCAGGGTCTCTGTCAAAAAATAAGGTTTTAATTATCTGGTTTCGTTGTTTACCAGCAATTGAACAACCTGAGCAGTTGTTGCAATTCTCATGTAAGGTTTTGTAAATTTTAATCATATCTCCATCAGACTGGCATGGGAATATACCATAAGCGACTGATAATGTGGTATGAGACTGAGCATAAATTCGCATTCGTTCAAGTGTATTTTCAATGTCTTGTTTCAAAGAAGCGTCTTTTTCTATATCAGGTGTGAAACCCCAAAGCTTGAAAAATAGCAATTTACGGTTGATCCATGGATGTATCTCATCAACATGAATTTGATTGATCTGGTTAACCCCAAGACTATGTGGTTTTATCTGATTAATCATTTTTACTCCTATCTGTTGAATAATATTATAAAAACAGAGCTTTGTCAATAAATATTAAAATCCTTTTGTTATTCTGAAGTAAAATCATTGAAAGACTTGACAATATAAGCATATTTTTACAAATGAAAATGGTCGGAATCGCATTTAAGAGATTCTTTTAAAAGTTAAGCAGATTGTGATTTAGTATAGGAGACATAATGAAAATCTGGGTCAGAGGCGTTAGTTGTTCAGGTAAGTCAACATTGGCAAAAAAGCTGGCTGAAGAACTAAACATTAAACATATAGAATTAGATCATCTGCATTGGTTACCAGGATGGCAGGAAAGAGATAAACATGAGTTTGCTCAGTTAGTCCGTGCGGAAATCTCTCACGGTCACTGGATAATTGACGGAAATTACAGTAAAATTCATCAATTGGTTAATTTTAAACAGGATTTGATTGTATGGCTTGATTATCCTTTACCGGTTTTACTTTGGCGATGTACTAAAAGAACCCTTGGCAGAATTTGTTTTAAAAAGAAAGTCTGCAATGGTAATATAGAAAACCTTAGTAGTCTTTTTTCCAGAGATAGTCTATATCTATGGATTCTGAAAACTTATCAGAAAAGGAAAAATGATCTAAAAACATTGATTGAAAAAAATGAGAAAGTGTGTGTTATTCGATCTCAGAAGGATATAGATCAACTCATATTAAAATTAAAATTGTTAGATTTTGCTAATCTATGACTTTACTCCGAGGTTGTTTTACGACAAAAACATTGACAATAATATTTAAACAGATTATGATGTAATATTAAAATTTGGTTAATTGTTAAAATCTGGATTTGTAACATCATCAGTAAGGAGCAAAAATGAAATTCTTTAATACAGCAGGCCCGGTAAACCGACCTCAGCATTACAAAGTTGATCCGCTTCATCGTTGGAATCTGGAAGAAATTTTATTCTTGATAAAACAGGAGAAATATTTTATTCTTCATGCTCCCCGTCAAACCGGCAAGACAAGCTCCATGCTGGCATTACAGGAATATCTGAATCAGGAAGGAAAGTATCTGGCAATCTATGCAAATGTTGAAGTCGGGCAGGCTGCCAGAAATAATACAGAAGAAGGTCTCAAAGCAATTCTATCAGAAATAAAAAAAAGAACGTCAATGATTTCCGATTGTATTTCATCAATCGATTTACCTGAAATATTCAGAACTGAAGGGGTCAACAGTGCGCTAAATTCTCTACTGACTATTATCTCAGAAAAAGCAAATAAGCCGGTTATCATGCTAATTGATGAAATTGATTCTTTGGTAGGAGACACGCTCATATCAGTTCTCAGGCAACTCAGATCCGGCTATGACAAACGCCCTGGTTCTTTTCCTTCCTCTGTGGTTTTATGCGGAGTAAGGGATATTAAAGATTACCGGATTCAAACCAGCGGACAGGATATTATTACCGGAGGAAGTGCCTTCAATATTAAAGCGGAATCACTCAGACTGGGGAATTTCAGTAAAGAAGATGTGGTCAACCTTTATACCCAGCATACAACAGAAACCGGTCAGAAATTTGAAAAAGCTTGTTTTGATCTGGTGATGGATTACACCGATGGTCAGCCCTGGTTGGTAAATGCCCTTGCCTATGAAGTCACTTACACAATGTCAGAAAACAGAGACAGAACCATTACGATTACCCCTGAAATGCTGGAAATTGCTAAAGAACGCTTAATCTTGTCCCGACAGACTCACCTTGATCAACTGGCTGACAAACTCAAAGAAGACAGGGTCAGACGCTTAATTCTGCCCATGATTTTGGGTGAAGAAGTGGAACATAATGAAGATGATGCGAATTATTGCATCGATTTAGGTTTGGTAAAAAGAATTAAAAAGGGTCTGCAGATATCCAATTTGATTTACAGAGAAGTTATCCCCAGAGAATTGACTGAAGTCGGTCAGGACAGGTTTCTTTCCAGATACAGCCCTGTTTGGGTGAATCCGGATGGCAGTATCAATGTCAAAACCCTGTTGACGCTCTTTAAAGACTTTTGGAATGAAAATTCCGGCATCTGGGCTAGTCATATCGCAGGCTATCAGGAGGCTGCCCCACAACTGATCACTCAGGCATTTTTGCAAAGAGTGGCAAATGGACAAGGTTATGTTTCCAGAGAATATGGTCTCTCTCGTAAGAGAACCGATCTGATGCTCAAATGGCAATATGAAAAAGAAGGGCAACTCTGTATTCAGAATGTGGTCATGGAACTCAAAATCATTCATCAAAAACTAAACTATCAAAAAGTATTGGCTGAAGCGCTTGAGCAAACAGCCGCCTATGCCAAAATATGTGGTGTCAGAGAAGCCAATATCCTGATCTTTGACCGTGATAAAAGCCAGAACTGGTCAGCAGATGAACCTAATGAAATTGTTGAACATGAAGGGATTCGGCTGGAAATCTGGAAATTGGGTAATGCGCAGTGGTGATTTCAAAACAAGAAAAGACTAAGTTATTGGATGTATTATGTATTACAGATATTCATATAAATATATTTTTGGTTTGTTTATTATTGGAAGTGGGTTGGATTATTTATTAAGGATGATATTGGGTTTACTTCTCGATTCTTTCATGATATTAGAGATTGTTGGTTCATTTATTACTAGTGTATTTATCTATTTTTATGTTGTTTATTCATTTTGCTATCGCCTGTATGTTTCTGATACAGGTATGTCATAAATATCCAATGTGTTTAATTCTCCTGTTTTTTACTATATCTTTGGTCCTCCCAAAACGGTTCAGGTTTTAGACCATAGAGAATATGCATGGGAGAAAATAAAAAAGGTTGAAGCAGATAATCATTGGTTTTTTCCTTGTATTAATGTATCATTCTTGGTTGATGGCAAGCTTAAATCATTTAAGATTTCTCCATTTCTTGATGAGGTACAGACGATTCACCGTAAGATTAATGAGAAGGTTGAGTCCTATTTTATTGATGATGAAGCACGGAAAATTATTGATTAGTTCATAATTTAAAGATAATGAGCCACACCAGGCACAAAAAAAAACGTGATTATGAAGGCTTAGAATACTTCTACGAATTTCTACATCTAAGGTTATAATTAGTTGAATAAAATAGATATCTTCTGCTGATACTATGTAAAATTCAGATATTCTGCTCTCTTTGGGTAATCATTTGTTCCCTGTTTAAATATTACTTTCATTGACTCCTCTATATAATAATATACGCCTTTCTTCTTAAAAAACAATATCATTCTCTAATTATTCTCATATCTATCCTGTAGAAAACATATATTTCAACTCATACCTGCCTGCCTCACAGGTCTTACTCATCTCTTGCCTTTCCATTATTGAGAATAGAAAGTGAATAGGAATGGAATAAGGATGAAAGAGGGTGCTATGAGATGTTTTTATGAAATGACAGTATCTTTATACCCTGTAAAGAGTCTGTGCAAAAACAATAATCAAGTTGGAATAACCGGTTGGTAGCCAGATGCGGAAGAGTCTGTGTAAAAACAAGAGTTCCGAAGGAACGATATATAATTAACATGGTGCGTAAGCGCCATGATAGCAATATCATACACTGATTAGCGCCGTAGGTGCGGCACAGAATACCTTTCGTTTTTTAAAACCATTTGTAATTTTTTTCAGAAATTTTAAAAATAAATCAGCCGAAAAGACAAAAACAACATTTTTTGTCCGGGTAATGTATATAGAGACCTATCGCATTTTTAACTCATGTCTCGCTAAGGCGGTTTTTAAGTCAAATCTGCTTGTATTTGTTTTAATTCTGCCACACCTACGGCGCTAGATCAATTACTCACTCTCTCATCACTGTCTACCATTCGATCATTCTTTTGGAATGCTATTTATTGCACAGATTCTGAAGTTTATATAAGGATTTATACATATTAAGTAAGGGTAAAATGCGGTTTGTAGGGACTAACGAAGCGAAGCACCCTACGTCCGAATGAGTTTTTGTATTGATAGAAGCGGATTTACGGCATTTCGCTTCGCTCCATTTCGCAAATCCCTACAAACAGTTTATACATTAATCGATAGACTATTTCTCTTAACCTAATGACATTGGGTTTCACCCTGGGCTTAGATTCCAACAGATCTCTTTTCCGTGGCTTTCCGTTTTTCCGTAGTTGATGATCTTGTTCCGCTCCGCTGGAGCGGTGATATGAGAGTATTCAGATACCAGGATTGAAATCCTGGTCTATCCATATTAAACTCCTATGGAGTTTTATCCGTGTGAATCCGTTTAATTCGTGGTTTAATATTTTATTGTTTGAACAAATTACCTAATCTTTTCTCCTTTCCAGATAAGAACAATCACGATCAGAATCAAAACCAAGAGATAGAAAATATTGGAAAATAATGGGAATAACATTCTGAGTGGCAGCGTAATTAGCAGTAAAACACTCAGGAATATTTTTAGAGACAGTTCAACTCTCGATGAAAACCATAATTTTATGATAATGAATAAAGCCAATATACCTGCTATAAACTGCATATAACCTCCTTTAAAAGAAATCAATTATATTTTTTATTGATCAATACAAAAAAAATATCAAATTGTCAATAATTAATTTTTCTTTAAAATCCCTGTTGACAAACTCATGCGGTTTTATAATTTTTCTTTTAGGTTGTGTGTTAATATGTTTGAGGAGTATTTATGGAAGACCGTCCGTGCCGATTCCGACAATATCCTGTATTATTTCTTTTTGTTTTTTTATTGATTATTTTCCCTTTATTTTCCGAAGAAAAAATCATATTAAAAGTCTTTGAATTACCTGATCCCCAAAAAACAGATGCCTACACTAAAGCCAACAGTAATGTCGTTAAAGCTTTCAGGGAAAAATATCCCCATATCGAGTTAAGAGCTTTTTCCGGGATTAAGATAGAGAATATGGATCTGGATTCCGGTCCTCTGATGGCAATTGCCGGTGGCGTAGCGCCAGATATTATCTATGTCAACTTCAGGCAAAGTGATACCTACATTCAAAACAATTTCCTTTATCCTCTGGATGAATTTATCGCCAAAGAGACTGAGGAAACGATGAATCTGAGGGTGGAAAAGCCAGTCTGGCAGGTGATTAAGCGTAAGAAAAAAGGAGAAGACCAGGAAAAAGTCTGGATGTTGCCTTATGAAACGCTTGTCCGCGTATTGATGTACCGTAAGGACGCCTTTAAAAAAGCTGGTCTTGACCCGAATCAGGCACCAAGAAATTGGGATGAGTTCAGAAACTATACCAGAATACTCAGCAATCCCTCTGCTAATCAGTTTGGAACTGTTTTAGCCGGTGGCCCTCAGGCTGCTTATGACTGGTTGCCGTTTTTATGGGCAGCTGGAGGCGATGCAGTCGTTTTTGATGAGCAAAAGCAGGTTTGGAAAGCTTCATTTGCCAGTGAAGCCGGCGTAACCGCAATGGAATACTATCTGAGTTTACTCACTCAAAAGTGGAAAGATAAAAATGGGAAAACGCAAAAAGGCTTTGCCATGCGTGAAGGCGACTGGGGTTATCTGTGGGAAGAAGGCAAAATCGGTATGCGTATGGATTATCTCTCTCAGCAGAATATGGGGGGTAAGTACGATCCTAATCTCTTTGGTTTTGCACCAAGTCCTGCCGGTCCTTCTGGTGCTGGTGGTAGTGAAATCAATTGCCGGATGATGGGGATTTTTTCTCAGGCAGGTATCAGCAACAATGCTGGACTTGGCAACAGAGATCCTATTAAAGTCAGAGAAGCTGCCTGGCAGTATATCCGCTTTTTTGACAGTGAAGAAGCACGAAAAATCAGATTGAAAGTCATGATAGAAAACGGCTATGGCAAAATGCAAAATCCGGTTTTCTTAAAACGATATGGTTATGAAGATTATTTAAAATATGCCCCTCAGGGCTGGCTGGAAACCTTTGAAAAAGCGATGAATGAAGGTAATCCGGAACCATTCGGTGATAACTGTCAGAAGGTTTACGAGTTTATGACTTATCCGTTGGATGAACTGGTTAATTTGGATATGAAGGGTAAGCTGGGCACTCATCCGGCAGAAAGACGAAAGAAGATCGCAGCAGTTTTAAAGAAAGCTGAAGAGCGAACCAATATTGAAATGATAGGCACTTTGCCAGATAATGTTAAAAGCAAAAGACAAAGGCTTGCTTCTGTAATCGCTGCTTTAATACTCTTTCTTTTTGCTTTAACGCTTTGGAAAGTCTGGCGTATTCTGGCACCTGAACAAAAACATCAGGAGAGTAAAAAAACTAAACATTTGATCATGATATTACTCTTACTGGCTCCGGCTGTTATTAGTATTTTTATCTGGAAATATGTGCCGATGATAACCGGTTCTCTGATGGCAGTTCAGGATTTTAAACTGGTAGGCGACAGTCCTTTTACCGGATTTGCCAATTTGGCAGAAGTGTTGTTTGATCAGACATGGTGGTCAAGTGTCGGAAAAACATTATATTATATGCTCTTAAGTCTTGGGCTTGGTTTTTTACCACCGATATTCTTAGCCATTTTATTACAGGAAGTCTCAAAAGGTAAAGTGATTTATCGTGTGATTTATTATCTACCGGCTGTCATCAGCGGTGTGATTGTGATATATTTATGGAAACTCCTTTATAATCCGACTGAAAGCGGTATATTAAATCAGTTGCTTATGGCTATTGGTTTGCCTAAGAGCATGTGGATTAAAGATGAAAGTCTTGCCATGCTCTGTGTGATTTTACCAGGTATTTGGGCTGGTATCGGACCAGGCAGTCTGATTTATCTGGCAGCTCTGAAAAATATTCCGAATGAATTGTATGAAGCAGCTGATTTAGACGGAGCAGGGTTTATTAAAAAGATCAGGCATATTGTATTTCCAAGTCTGAAAGGTCTGATCATTATTCAGTTTATCGCTGCCTTTATTGTTGCAGCACAGACCAGCGATTTTATACTGGTAATGACCTTTGGCGGACCTAATGAAGCGACACGTGTAGCTGATTTATTGATTTTTGAAAAAGCGTATCTATATCTGAAATTTGGTTTAGCAACTACAATGGCATGGCTTTTGAGTATTATGATGATGGGCTTTACCGTAATTCAGATTAAATATATCTCAAAAATGGAATTCAGCACAGCAAAAGAGGATAAGTAAGATGAAAACACTCCGTACTACAAGCATCCTGCTTGTAGAAAAATGCCTGCAAGCTGGTAAATTGATGTACGAAAAGCTTACCACCCCGTCACTCCGTTCTACCCCTCCAGAGGAGGGGAATTATGTTCGCAAGCTGGAAGCTTACGGTACACAAAATTGTAAGGATGAAATATGAGTATAATCAGTAAAGTTGGTCAAAAATCCGGAAAGATCCGCATTTTAAATAGTTTAATCCATATTGTATTATTACTGGGTGCCTTAACCATGATATACCCATTTCTACTGATGATTTCCTTTTCTTTCAAGAGTGCTGTGGATAGCACCAATCTGAAGTTAATACCGCCTTTTCTTTATCAAGAGGAAGCGCTTTTTAAAAAATACATGGAAAGCCGATACAATGAAGAAAGCAGTCGTCTGATGGATAATTATCCTGGCTCGTGGATTTCATTTGCTGAAGTGACAATACCCAATGATTTTAATAAACAGTTAACGAAAGATTTTCAGCAGTTCTTAACAGATAATCAAAATCAGATTGATGTCTATGATTACTGTCTGGCAGAACATTACGGGCGAGGGGTTTATCCTTATGCCCAGCGTTTATACCGGAATGAACTGAGAAAAGAAAATCATAACAGTCTGGTTGAGTTTAATAATCGTTACAATGCGGGAGCAATGAGCTGGGCAGAAATAGTGGTAGAAGAAAAAGATCTTTTCAGTCGAAATTTTGTTAGTTCCAAAGAAGGCTATTTAGGTCGTTTTCGCCAGTTTAAAGAAAACAGTCCGGAATGGATGCGTTATTATGTCAGCCCTGACGGACATTTTGTGAATAACCTGCTTATCCCTGCTTTTGGCGGTAATTTGGATAAACTGAATAAGCAATTTCAAACCAATTACCAAAGCTGGCAGGATATCCGACTTAGCTCTAACTGCCCTGATATAAATGACCCTTTGTATTCCTACTGGCTTCACTATGCCCGTGACATCATCAATGTTCATCATCTGAGTCTGAAAAAAGAAGCAGAGTCAGATTATCAGCAGATGCTCAAAGAAAAGTATGCGCTTATTGAAACGCTGAATAAGACCTGGAATAGCCAATACAAAAGCTTTCAAGAGGTAAAAATACCTGAGAAGATGCCTGATACCGGCGCCATGGTGGAAGATCTGACCTTTTTCATACAAAACATTGCTAAACCGGAGCATATTATCATCAGCAGTATAGCCAATGATTTCAGAAACTGGCTGAAAAATAAATATCACGATATTCATACATTGAATCAGTCTTATAAGCAAAATTATCAGTCTTTTTATCAGATTGCCTTTCCGGTTACCGAGCTCGATTATACTCATTTTAAACAAAGAAAATCAGCAATCAGAAAAGAATTTTTATGGCGTAACTATGCCATGGCATTAGACCAGATGCTGGCAGATGCCAAGTCCTTGAGAAATACAGGGATATATGTCTTTCTCTCTATTTTAATGGCAATTACGGTTAATCCTCTGGCTGCTTATGCGCTCAGCCGTTTTAAACCCAAATTTTCATATCAGCTGATATTGCTCTTTATGCTGACAATGGCTTTTCCGGCAATGGTTATGGGCATTCCGAATTTCCTTATGCTGAAAAAACTCAATCTGTTAAATACTTTCTGGGCATTGGTCTTACCGGCAGCTGCAGATGGTTATTTTATCTTTTTGTTAAAAGGCTTTTTTGACAGTTTACCGCGTGAACTATATGAGAGTGCCAGTCTGGATGGGGCAGGTGAATTCAGATTGTTCTGGCAGTTTACACTTTATCTGAGTAAGCCTATTTTGGCAGTCATTGCTTTGGGTGCATTTAATGCCGCTTACCGCAATTTCCTTTTTGCCTTTATTGTCTGTCAGGATCAGTCCATGTGGACTTTGATGGTACATATTTATAACCTGATGCAAAGAGCCAGCAGTGGAGTTGGTTATGCCGCTCTTGTGATTGCGGCGATACCTACTTTGCTGGTATTTATCTTCTTTCAGAATATCATTATCAAAGGGATTGTTGTCCCTATGGAAAAATAAAATCTTTTACAGGAGTATCTTATGGAAAATCCGAAAATATACCATGAACGTATTAAACGCCTTTACGACCGTATCGGCAAAGAAATCTATCCCCAGTCTCATCCGCTCAGCGTAAAATTTACTCACGATGAAATCACACCCATCCCTCAAACTGAACTGAACCAGAGAGAATGGAAAGAGATCAAAGTCAAAGAACAATGGGCAAAAACCTGGGCTTGTGCCTGGTTTATCTTTGAAGGAGAAGTCCCTGCAGACTTTCAGGGGAAAGAAGTTGGAGTCTATATTGATGTTCAGGGTGAAGCCTGTATCTTTAAAAATATCGATTCCGAATCTCCCAATTCATTTAACTTAAACCAGCCGCTTACACCTTATGCCGGATTGACTAACAAAATCGACTGGAGTTTACAGTCAGGAAAATTCTACCTGCCTCTATTTAAAGTAGCCAAGGGTGGAGAAAAGATTTCATTGTTGGCAGAAGCAGGTGCTAATGGTTTATTTGGAAAAGATAAAGACGATTATTTTCTGGAAAGGGCTGATATAGTCGTTTTTGACCGTAAAAAATACCAGCTCTTTATGGATTTAAAAGTCTTGATCTCCTTGTATGAAAATCTTGAAGAAAATTCTGTTCGCAAAAAAAGAATACTCTTTGCCCTTAATCAGGTGGCAAATACCTATCAAAATGGCAAAGGGATTGATGAATGTCTGAAAATATGTAAAGCTGTTTTAAGTGTTCCTGCAGTACCCAGTGCCTTGAATGCCTGGTCTATCGGGCATGCCCATATTGATCTGGCATGGTTGTGGCCAATTCGTGAAACCAAGCGTAAAGCATCCCGTACCTTTTCAACTGTGATGCGGATGATGGAAGAATATCCTGATTATACATTTGGTGCTTCACAAGCTCAACTTTACCAGTGGACAAAAGATAATTATCCCCATCTTTACGAAGAAATCAAAGAAGCGGTAAAAAATGGTCGATGGGAAGTACAGGGAGCCACCTGGGTGGAAAACGATACCAATATGCCTTCCGGTGAGTCACTGGTCAGACAATGTGTTTATGGGAAACGCTTCTTCAAAGAGGAATTTGATAAAGAAATTGATTTTCTCTTTTTACCGGATTGCTTTGGATTTACCGGCTCTCTGCCACAGATACTAAAACAGGCAGGAGTCGATTACTTCATTTCCCAGAAACTGTCATGGAATGACACCAATCCTTTCCCTCATCATAGTTTTATTTGGGAAGGAATAGACGGTTCTGAAGTAAAGACTCATTTTTTACCAACCAATGATTATAACTTCTGTAATCTGCCTGGTGAATTTATTAAAACAGAAAAACGCTTTCAACAAGCTGATATCTGTGATGATTTTCTAAATCTCTATGGTATCGGTGATGGCGGTGGCGGTCCTTCTCAGGAACATATTGAGTTATGTCTGAGACAGCAGAATTGTGAAGGCCTGCCAAAGGTTAAATTTGCCTTTGCCAGAGATTTTCTCGATACGCTTGATGAAAAATCAGATCTGCTTCCTATCTGGAAAGGAGAACTATACTTTGAATTGCACCGAGGTACCTATACCACTCAGGGACTCATGAAAAAGAATAACCGTAAACTGGAACAACGTCTGCAACAACTGGAATTTGTAAGCGCTGTTTTGGGTGTTGATAAACAAAAAGAAATCGAGTCAA
>JAGOCT010000279.1 GCA_017998585.1 Candidatus Cloacimonadota bacterium
GTCTTAATCTTTTGCGTATAAATCATGACTGCCCGATTAGGTCGTAAGCCTGCTAATCCATCAGGTGAGTAGGCATCATCCGTTCTGATTTTATTTTGAGCGGTGTAATGATTGACCATCGAATCCATATTGCCTGATGTTATCCCGAAAAATAGTCGAGGTGTACCAAGAGCAGTGAAGTCTGAATCATCCTGAATGTTCGGTTGGGCAATAATCCCTACTTTATAACCCAGAGACTCCAGATATCTGCCAATAATCGCAGCAGCAAAACTGGGGTGATCCACATAAGCATCTCCACTGACCAGGATAATATCCGCCTGTTCCCACCCTAAATCATCCATTTCTTTTTTTGAGACTGGTAAAAAGTGATTTGTCATTTATCCTCTGTATATAATTTCTGATTTTAAAAAAGTCAATAAAAGAGATGCAGGTTTGAAAGATGCCTTTATTTGATTAGATAATAGCAACTCACACCCCTGCATCGTTTTGATGAATCCGGAAAGTTAAGACTGACCGAATAAATAATTCCGTCTAATAACCTAACAGACGGATGATATTAATGGCCTGGATACCTTTATTGGTTTCCAGAAGATCAAATTCTACAGGTTCGTTTGGTTCTAATATTTTTAACTCTGTAGGATTCTTGGTAACAATGGATTTCCAGTGAACAAAGTACTCTGTATCGTCATCAGTAACGATAAAACCATAGCCTTTGTTAGAATTAAACCATTTAACTTTACCTTTCATACACGCTCCCTTCTATATATGAAAACTTGACGATACAATTTTTTATGTAGTTTGTCAAATCTTTTTTTTATTTTTATTAAAATTCTTTGAAAAATCATGATTAAAAATGAAACCAACGCTCAATATGATTTTTTCTTTTCTGCAAGGTTCTGCTTTTATGGTAATTATGCGGGTTGTATCTGATAGGATTTGCCAGGATTACAATCAGAGATTTGGACTGATTCACAGACAATCTGGATGCTGATTTAGAAAAATAATGCATCGAAGCAGTTTCAATACCGAAAATGCCTTTACCCCATTCGACATAATTAAAGTAGAGCTCCATAATTCTGTCTTTAGACATAAAAAGTTCCATTTCAAGGCTTATCCATGCTTCCAGATATTTTCTAAGGTAGTTGCGGTGAGTTGTCAGGAAAATACTTCTTGCTGCCTGTTGAGTGATCGTACTGCCACCAATCCTGATTTTACCTTTCTTTCTGTTTCGTTCAAGCGCATATTTTACCGCTGAGAAATCGATTCCAAAATGAGTGTAAAATCTTGAATCTTCTGAAATGACCAGCATTCTTCTGGTATGCTTGGGTATTTTTTCCAGTTTGATAAATGCTCTTTTTTTTACAGAATAATCTGCAGTCAGCTTTCTGTATAGAATCATTGAGGTTGTTGGTGGGTTTACAAATGAAAATACAATACAAAACAGAGAGCTTATACCTATAAAGACGGCATGTGCCCAAAGAATATATTTAAGAATCTTTTTAATGACAGGTTTGATTTTCATGGTTTTCTAATGAGAGAGCAGATAAATCTTAGCAGCTTTATTGATAATTTCAATGGATTCAAAGGCATCCCATAAATCTTTTCCCATTGCCAGACATCCGTGTTTTTGCCACAGAATTACATCATAAAGCCTTATTTTCTCTTTGCTTGCTTTTGCTAATTCATCAGAACCAGGAACCTGTAACGGGACAAGCCCAATCCCTTTTGGGATAAAATACTTCACTTCTGGCATCATATTCCAAAGAATATTGTTGATTTCATCTTCATTTAAATGAGCCAATTTATGAGATAAGGCAATCAATTCAGTGGGATGCGTGTGAAGAATACACAGATTACGGCTGTTTAATCTGATCATTTCCAGGTGTAATCTAAGATGAGAACGCCATTCAGATGAAGGCATGGCATCTTTTTCCATGTGATACCATAGGATGGTTTTTTTGATAAAATTGATACTTAATATGCCTGTGTACTGGCTGGGATTTTTATAGATTTCTCTAAAACGGCAACCGCTGATTGAAATAAATAAGTTCAATTCTATCAAGCTATTATCAAGACTAACAAGATCTTTTAAATCATTTTCAAAATCAGATAACTCGTTTACTTGCTGAAAATCTCTTCTTAGGATACTACAAAGTTCTTGAGTAATCTGCATTGAAAAATTGCCTGCATTTCTTTCTGCCCAGCCAATCTGGCTGAGTAAACGGGTAATATCAGCGATGTCGTTATACTTCATCTTTCAACTCCCTTGTCATTAAATCAGTTAACGCTTCTTTAGGAGATTTATTCTCAAATAATACTTTGTAAACTTCGTCAGTGATTGGCATTTCTACATGTAATTTTTCTTTAAGCTCCCATATTGCTTTTGCTGAAAATACACCTTCGGCAACCATAGTCATTGACTTTAGAATCTCATCTGTTTTTCTACCTTTACCCAGTTCATAACCAACATATCGGTTTCTGGAATGTAAAGAAATCGCAGTAGTAATTAAATCTCCGATTCCTGATAATCCTGAAAATGTATCTGCTTCAGCATTCATTGCAAGACCAAGCCGTTTTATTTCTGCAATTCCGCGTGTCAGTAAAGCACCTTTGGTATTGTCTCCTAATCCCAAGCCATCAATGATACCTGCAGCGATTGCAATGATATTCTTGACTGTTCCGCCAAGTTCAACGCCGATAATATCATAGGATGAATATGCTCTGAACCAAGGAGTGCTGATCGTGTTACGGGCATAAGTAATTGCTTCAGGGTCAGAACCGGCAATGACAACGGTTGTGGGAATTTTTTTAGCAACTTCTTCGGCATGACTTGGGCCAGATAAGGTTGCGATAATTGAATGAAATTCTGTAGGTAATTCATCTTTAAGCACTTCTGACATGCGTTTGAGGGATTCTTGTTCCAGACCCTTTGCCAGGTTTACAATTGTTTTAAGATTCGAACATTTCTGTATAAAGGGAACAAAATCACGGATTGTTTGTCTGACATAGGCGACAGGAGTGGCAATGATGAGTAAATCAGGGTCAAATTGATTAAAGATCGTGTCTTTTTGATGACTGAATAAGATGTTTTGACTCATTTTAATGTGGGGGAGAAGTACTGAATTATATCTTGTTTCTGTTAATTCTTTCACATATTCCGGATTGAATTCCCACACTCTTACCTGATGATTGTGAGATAACAAATGAGCCATTGCTAAGCCCCAGCTACCTCCACCTATAATAACAATATCTGACATGATTCCTCCAATACCATAAATTGCAGTAGTGAAGTTTATGTCAAGAGAATCTGTTGTGTATAATCAAAACTGCTTTTAAACTTCGTCTGGTAATGTGAGAATTTCGTATGAATCGGCTGTTATCAGCAGGGTATGTTCAAATTGAGCAGAAAGGGCTTTATCTGTTGTTTTAACAGTCCAGCCATCCTTTTTAGAAGTGACTACCCGCCAGCTTTTACTCATGTTTATCATGGGTTCAATGGTGAAGGTCATCCCTTTTTGAAGTCTGATATCATTATCTCTGGTATAATAATGACATACATGGGGGTCTTCATGAAATGATAAACCAATCCCATGACCACCATACTCTCTGACGACAGAGTAGCCGAACTGCTCAATGTAAGTCTGAATAGTTGAACCGACAACAGACAGTAAAACACCAGGTTTTAAGGCTTTAATTGCCAGATTCATAGCCGTTTCAG
>JAGOCT010000005.1:0-9444 GCA_017998585.1 Candidatus Cloacimonadota bacterium
AACAAGTAAAAGCAAAAAACAAATTTTTCTCATAATCACTCCTTTTTATCCAAACAATATTATAATTCATTTTTCTATGCGAATAATTAATTTTCTTAATAGATAAGATAAAATATTAGATTAAACAGTCAAGTTCTTTCTAAGAACATTTTAATCTCAAAAGAAAGGAGACTGTTCATTCTTTATACCTTAGTGGAAAACAAGTGTATCTTATGACTTCAAGAAAATAGTATCATCTCGTAACTACTCAGGTACTTGTTTACACAATAAATGTGTGTCTGCAAAATGTCATTTTTAAAAAAAATATGTCAAAACGGTCTGTAGGGATGTGCAAAACGGAGCTTGCGTAGTGCCGTACATCCGAAAAACCCGTACTACAAGCATCTTGCTTGTAGCCTTTTCTGCAAGCTGGAAGCTTGCAGTACGATTGCGGATTTACGGCGCTTCGCTTCGCAAATCCCTACAGGTGCTTTTCAATTTATCTTTTATTGTACAGCTTATTACCGTATTTTAAAATAACAATCAGTACCTAAGTAGTTACAAGGAATTTCTAAGAAAAGTTTTTTTAGAGATTTAGCCAATCTTTTAAAAACCAATCAATCATCGTAACTACTCAGGCATGTTTAATATAACAATTTTCAAGATTTAAAATGTATATATCGATGATCAGTATGGATTTGGGAATAATGACAAAACCTATTATTTTCAGATACCTCTGACAACACGAAAGCCAATACTACCAAAACGACCACTCTGATTAGCGTTCCCACGAGCCGATACCCTGCAATCATAGCCAGTACTGCCCCAGCTACCACCACGGGCTATCCTCATTGAACCGTTTATAGGACCCACAGGATTTGTCTGATCATTAGAAGGGTATGTGCCATCCCAATCCCAACACCATTCATATACATTTCCACTCATATCATAAGTACCCAGATAATTCATGCCTTTGAGACCTACCTGTTTTGTACCATCTGAACTAATATTATAATACCAGGCAACATTACTTGCAGTATTTGATCCTGAATAGCGATACTTCTGTGACATATATCCTCCTCTGGCTGCAAACTCCCATTCAGCTTCTGTGGGCAAACGATAACCATTGGCATTCATATTACAGGTAATAGCGTTCCACGCTGTATTGTTACTTGTTGGTACGACTCCCCAATTATTGGGATTTGTATCACCTGCTTTTTCATAACAGGGAGTCAACCCTGCCTGAAGACTTCTTCGGTTACAATAAACCAACACATCATACCAGGAAACACACTCTACCGGATGAGTAGGATTATTGGAGAAATTTGAAGGTGTGGCAGAAATATTATTCGTATTCCCCGTCATTACATACTGCCATTCAGCCTGAGTAACCTCATATTTACCTATATAAAAAGAATCTAAAGTAACAAGATATATCGGTTCTTCATCTATAAAAGCGGTTGTATCACCCATTTCAAATACGCCACCTTGAGCAAAAACTAAATTTGAGAAAGGATTCGTATCTAAAAAATAAACAACTGAAGTAACAGTACTTGGTATATAATTGGGGCATAAGGCAATCGCTTTAATCGTTTGTGATTGGTTTACCAATATCGGAGCGGTATATAAATCGGATAAGTAGTTTGGAACAGATCCGTCAGTTGTAAAATGAATCTCAGCATCGTCTAAAGAACATGATATCGTTACAGTTTGGGCTGATGTATAAACACCTCCTGTAGGACTGATTACAGGGGATGGAGCTATAGCAAATTCTGTGGTCTTTTTTGTACATGATATGAAAACCAATACAGACATAATTAGCAAAACAAGCCTAAAAACATGTTTGTTCATAATCACTCCTATTATTATTCATTTATTTATAAATGTACTACTCAGAGTTCTAATAATACATCCAATTTGTGATCAATCAAAAATCTTAATTGACTTAAACAGCAATTTTTACAGAAGGTTTGTAGGGATTTGCGAAATGAAACGAAGTATTCCCATCCTTTGGATGGGTGGCACGAAGTGGCGGGGTGGTATAAGCCGTAAATCCGCTTTGAATAACTGTTTGAAATATTTCTCAGAGTGTTTATATTTTTTGTTTTCCGGATGTACGGCACTTCGCAGGCTCCGTTTCGCACATCCCTACGGACCGTTTTTACATTCTTTTTTATAAAAAGCATTTTAAAGACATACGAACTTATAATAATAACAAGCATCTGAGCAGATACACATAAAATACTATCCGCCTTAATCTGTGTAATCAGCGTCTGAAAACCAAAACTACTCACATCTGTTTCAAAAATAATCTTGCCAAAAAGGTCTTCCGGATAGTAACCGCATGGAAAGGGCAGAGTTCATGACAACACATACACTTAATACATTTGCTTTTGATCAGAGTTGGCTTCTTGGCTTTACCCTCCAAAGAGAGCGCTGACATCGGACAACTCTTGACACAAATACCGCACTTTTTACAGCTATTCTCAAAATAGGGGTAATAGTTAAACAGCAGATTAAAGACTTTTTTGATTGAAGAAGGCAGAGAATCCAGAAAACGTTTTCTGAACTGGACTTCTTTGATTGCCACATCGGTCAGGATATCATCTTTGAAAGCTTCTTCAATCTCAATATCTTTTGGATTGAGCGATAGATTCTGTAATAATTGATTCAGATAATCCAGTTGCTCTATCTGAAAGCCCATCATTCGGGAAGCAGCATAATCAAGTGCCGGTGCTGTTTCTGAGATAAACAGTCTTTTAAAGGCACGCGGTTTTCCGGCAGAAGGACCTTCGCCCTCCATCCCCACAATGCCATCCAACACATTAAAGAGAATTCTGTTCTGAATATGAGAATAAATATCAATGATTACCTGTGAAAAGTCTTTGGGTTGAGGAAAGCGCTTATGCAGTTCTGACTTAAATAAACCCGGTATCAGTCCATAGAAATTCTTGACACAGCCGGTGTATAGCATCAGGCTATGCGTCTTCATCTTTGCCAGATTGATAATACCATCGACTTCAAACACTATCTTTTCAAAATGATAATCTGTTCCGTTAATCGTCTTATGAACCATGCCGTTCTTTCCAAAATCAAGCAAAGGGATATCATGTCGCACACAAACTTCACCCAATCCGGTTTCTTTCCAGACTTTCTCTGCCGAAACAATACCGCCAGGGCTATCCCCCACCCAAATCTCTTTACCCTGTTCTTTCAGATAAAGAATCATCGCTTCAAGAACTGCAGGGTGAGTAGTAACGGCTTTATCAGGGTGGTGAGCACCCAGCATATTAGGTTTAATTAAGATTTTTCGTACTTTGTCCAGCTTGTTTTTAAATGGTTCAAGCGTAAGTGTCTGACGAAAATAGTTCAGTATCTGTTCAATGTCATAATGTTCAATGGCTTTGATATGGACTTTAGAACTGGTATGGGTATTCATAAACTTTCTTCTCTGTAATAATAGCTTTGATTAAATGAGCAGGACTCACATCAAAAGCAGGGTTAAAAACTTCTATATTCTCAGGGGCAATCTGCTGTCCTCTGATTTGGCTGACTTCATCTGCATTTCTTTGTTCAATTTCTATCTGATCACCATGTTCCAGATGCCGGTCTATCGTACTTTCCGGAGCAACGATATAAAATGGTATTTTGTAATAATCCGCTAAGATAGCCAAATTCATGGTGCCAATTTTATTGGCAGAATCTCCGTTTTTACAAATCCGGTCCGCACCGGTTATAATACAGTCTATCTTCTGGGTTTTAATCGTATGTGCAGCCATATTATCTGAAATCAATACAGCCGGGATGTTTGACTTCTTTAATTCCCACATGGTCAAACGCGAACCCTGCAATAAGGGGCGGGTCTCATCAGCAAAGACTTTAATCTCACGGTCTTTGGCAATCCTGCGAATTACACCCAGCGCTGTGCCAATCCCATAAGTCGCCAATCCGCCGGTATTGCAATGAGTCAAAAAACGGGTATAAGTCTTGGCGATATACTCAAAGCCATTTTCAGCCATCTGATTGCAGGAATTATACTCATAATGAAAAAGAGAGTCCAGATATTCAAATAGTTCAAATACCAGTTTATCTTCTGTTGTAATAGCAATTAATTCTCTGACACGGGTACAGGCATGAAACAGATTAACCGCTGTCGGCCTGGAGGCTTCGATTTCAGCTACTGCTTTGAGTAATTTTTCCTTAAAGTGGTTCTCTTTTTCAAATTCCAGTCCTGCCATCCAGGCAGCACCGGCAGCAGCAATACCAATTGCCGGAGCGCCTCTGATTCTGAGGGCTTTGATGGCTTCTATCATCTGCCTGTAATCTGTAATCTCTATCTGTTTCTCAGTCTGAGGCAAAAGTGTCTGATCTAAAATCAGCATGGATGCCTTTTTTCTTAATATACTATATACTTCCATTTTGGGCTCCTTGATTTGTATCGCAAGCTACCAGCTTGTGAAAAAAAGTAACGCAAGCTACCAGCTTGCGAAAAGAAGTAACGTAAGCTACCAGCTTGCTAAAGAACGTATCGCAAGCTACCAGCTTGCGATATATTACTCTTTGTAACAAGCTGGTAGCTTGCCCTACAACAATTCTTGACAAGCAGGTTGCTTGCCCTACATCAATTCTTGACAAGCAGGTTGCTTGCCCTACAACACTATTCATCTTCTGTCAGAATACGCTTCAGCTCATTGAGTTTTTGCAGAGCTTGCAAAGGGGTCAATTCGTCTATGTTTAGGTCCAGGATACTGTCTTTCAGTTCCTGTAATTTTTTATCTTTTTCTTCGGTCTCTTCCACAATCAGGTCGAAGAGGTTCATCTGTTGCGTCTGATTTAGCGATTTCTTAATTCTGGCAGTCAAACCCTGAGGACTGATTTCAATCGCTTCCAGATTCTTCAAAATCTGTTTGGCTCTACTGATCACTTTCTGAGGAACACCTGCCAGACGTGCCACCTGAATACCATAACTCTGATCAGCACCACCCCGTTCTATTTTTCTCAAAAAGATAATCTGATCATTCCATTCACGAACTGCCACATTGAAGTTTTTGACTCCTGACATGATATTCTCAAGTTCGGTCAGCTCATGATAATGAGTAGCAAAGAGCGTCTTGGCATTGATTTTGGGATTATTATGTATAAATTCTACAATCGACCACGCTAAAGACAAGCCATCAAAAGTACTGGTTCCTCTGCCTATTTCATCCAGCAGAATCAGTGATGCAGGCGTTGCTGAGTGCAGAATGTTGGCAGTTTCGATCATTTCCACGAGGAAAGTACTCTGACCCTGCGCCAGATTATCTGAAGCGCCAACACGGGTAAAGACCTTGTCAAAGACCGGCATATTTGCTGAATCACAAGGCACAAAACAGCCCATCTGAGCCATAATAATAATTAAACCTATCTGCCTTAAATAAGTAGATTTACCTGCCATATTGGGTCCGGTAATCAGGGCAATTTTAAAATCATCATCATTTAGTGATACATCGTTTGGAATAAACTGCTCATCCTTCAGCAACTTCTCAATCACCGGATGACGGCAGGCATTAAGTTCCAGAATACCCTCTTCATTGAATTTCGGCCTGTTATACCGATTCTGGTGTGCTATAAAAGCAAAGTTTGATAAGACATCCAACTGAGCAATAATATCAATATAAGCCTGTATCATGGGTACTTTTTCAGCCAGTTCAAGCCTAAGCTTAGTAAAAATTTCATATTCCAGATTTTTTATTCTTTCCTCTGCACCCAGAACTCTGGATTCATGTTCTTTTAACTGGGGAGAGATATATCGTTCGGCATTGACAAGGGTTTGTTTGGCGATATAGTATTCGGGTATTTTTTCCTTGTGTTGCCGTGTAATTTCAATATAGTAGCCAAAGACTTTATTAAAGCCTATCTTCAAGGTTGGAATTCCAGTCTTTTGTTTCTCAGATTCTTCCAATCTTGCAATCCAACCTTTTCCATCACGACTGATTGCACGAAGTTCATCTAGTTCAGGGTGAATGCCGTTATTGATAATATTGCCATCAGTGATAGTCATAGGTGGGTTTTCAATGATGTTGTGATTGATCTTATCAACTATTTCAGTATAATTTTGAATACTGTTGCCTAAGAGATTGATCAATTCACAGTCAAAATGATTCAATAATTCCTGAATCATTGGTGCCGTTTGTAAATAAGTGCCAAGAACCGCAATATCGCGGGCATTCGCTCTGAGTGTGGCAAGCCGGCTGATAATACGGCTTAAATCACCGATTTCATGTAATATAGTTCTCAAATCTCTGGTAAAAGCGATATTATCCTTAAAAGCATCAACAGCATCCAATCGCATACCGATCAATTCCTTATCCATGAGTGGGTACTGCAGATAATGCGTCAACAGTCTGGCACCCATAGGGGTCATAGTTTCATCTATGACAGACAACAAACTGGCTTCCCTATCATTTGTTCTCATGGAACGCAGCAGTTCAAGATTACGACGTGATACCTCATCAATCTGCATATAATGATCAAGAGAATAGTAAGTTAATGCGGTAATATGGTTCAGGTCTTCAGAACGCAAAGATTTAATGTAACTCAAAGCAACTGCTGAAGCAACAAGGCCACTGTGCTTATTTTGTACACCCAGACTTTCCAAGGAAATCACATGAAAATGATCTTTAATCAGTTTTTTAGCTTCTGAATATTCATAATGCCAGGTATCATAAATGCTTAAAGCGGGCTGATAATCCAGTCTCATATCCTCTAAAATGGCTTTCTGATCAGTGGTTCTTACTACAATTTCACGAGGTTGAGTTCTTAGCAATTCATCTCTGAGTACTGCCTGATTGATTTCAGTAAAACGGAAATCACCTGTTGAAATATCCAGACAGGCATACCCAATTTTTTGACTGTTCTTTTCCCAATGAACACAAGCCAAAAAGACATTATCTTTTCTTGTGATGAGCTTTTCATCCAGAATTGCACCTGGGGTAATGATCTCAACAATCTCTCTTTTAACCAAACCCTTAGCCAGTTTTGGATCTTCTACCTGTTCCACAATCACAATTTTATTTCCACTTTTGACGAGTTTATCGAGATAGTTATCCAGAGCATGATAAGGAAATCCTGCCAAATGAGGAGCATCTTCATCATTTTTATTACGTTTGGTAAGAGTAATGCCTAAAATTTTAGAGGCGACTTTTGCATCATCATAGAATGTTTCATAAAAATCACCCATACGAAATAGTATGAGCTTATCAGGATGTTTGGACTTAACGTCCAGGTATTGTTTCATCAGGGGAGTTGATTTCTGGTCACCAGACATAGAATTGATATCCTTATCTTAAAATGGAGTATAAAATCCTTTGTTATCAGGGGATAAATAAAAAGGCATTGATATTATTATTTTTAACATTAGTCAGAAATGTATTCGCAGATTCTTTGGAGGTAAAAGGACCTTGTATGAGCGCAAAGTATTCTTTATCGTTTACCGTCTTTGTTATCACAAAAAGGCTTATCCCTCGAGATTCAAGCTGTTGTTTATAATTTTCAGCCGCTTTAGAGGTACTAAACAAACCATATTGCAGATATGATTTTCCTTTTTCCAATTCAGAAAATGAAATATGTTTTTTACTACTGCCTGATTTTGGAATCTGGGGTTGAGAGATTTTTGTTTCAGTTTCAGTAATGACTGGTTTTACTGTTTGCTGCAAGCGTTTATTGTAATCAAGAATCAAATCATCAGCATAAACACGATACTGACTCTTCGGATATTTATCCACAATCAGTCGAAGCGTTTCAATTGCCTTGTTTAATTCATTCTGTTTCTCATAAAGCAAGCCTTCTTTATACAAAGCATAAGCCTCTAAATCAGAAAAATTAGCTGATATATGCATCTTCTCCTTAACTGCCATAAACGCATTCAGATTATTCTGAACCAGATAAACATCTAAAAGTAGTGCACGGAGTTCAAGAGAAAAATCCCCATTTTCTTCATTGTCGAGATAATTCTCAGCACAAATAATGGTATGAGCCCATTTTTTTTGTAAAAAATAGATCCGTGCCTGCCAGTAATAACGTTCATTAATCAAATCAATATTTTTGAGTTTTTCAAGTGCATTTTCATAATCACGATTAAAAAAATCAAGTTTTGCCAGTTCCATATTACTCAGCTGTCCATACTTTGATTTAGGAGATTTTTGATATGATTGAGAATAATAAGTCTTTCCCTTACTAAGTAATGTGTTCAGTTTTGCATTATAAAATAGCTTGCAAGCTAACAAATCCTGATTGTCAGAGGCAGATATTCTCAGATAATTATGGTTAATATGAAGATCCCCATCAATATAGGCATTTTCAATTTCGGAAATAGTTACCCCCCATAAAGTTAATAAAAAATTAAAACTGATCAGGAGGGTAAGTATTTTTTTATTCATTAAATGTCCTTTATTAATCCATTTATAGCTATTGCTACTTTTTTAGTATTATCCCGTTTCATCATATTGATGTTTTAAACAGGAATGCTTTTTAGAATCCTTTATCGAATCCCTTTTTCGTTTAAAAAAGCAGAATATCTTTGGTCAACTCCCATTATATGACCCATCAGCCAGTCTTTTAAAAAATTCATCACTTCTATAGAAATCAGGAATTTACCAGCCTCAAAAGAATTTCGTGATTCAGTTACTTTTTTTACGAAATCAGTATGAGCGTTTTTATGAGAAATATAATCAGGGTAACTATTATCAAACATCAGTTTTTCTTCAAGGGTAAAATGCTCAACGGCATAATTTGCTAATTTGGTAAACAATTCTCCCATTACCTGTTTGCTTTTTCCCTGAGCCATCGCATCGTGTAATTCATTAATATAGGAGACTAACATCTGATGTTGTTTGTCGATTTCAGCTATTTTTACTGAGAAAGTATTGTTCCATTCTAAATAAGCCATTTTATCCTCCTGTTTTTTCTTTTTTAAATTGAGACAAATTCTGTTATTCGTTTTCTTAGGATTCCGTTATCAGGAACAGATTTAGATACAGGAATTTTAACCACAGTATTAGGTTTGGTAAATTCTATCGGAAGCTCATTTTCATCAAACAAATGAGTAATTTTTACTTCAAAATCATCATTAATATCAGGAAAAATAAAACCGATTGTTTCATTAACTGAAAACTTACTCAAAACAGACACCCAAACGTTTTGATTATCTGATTTGATAATATTACCTAAATATTGCCAATCCCTACTATAAGCAGAAGTACTGTAATGTTGAGTATGTTCGGAATTAAATCCATTGTAAAAGCCATCAGAATAAATACGATGACTCACTTTATCAAGTTCATCAAACCATTTATTATCTATCAGATTGCCTGATTTAACTGCGTCAAGAGCCTGACGATACGTTCTTACCACATTGGCGACATAGTAATTACTCTTCATCCGGCCTTCTATCTTAATACTGTCAATACCGAGTTCATATATTTCTTT
>JAGOCT010000005.1:9544-17679 GCA_017998585.1 Candidatus Cloacimonadota bacterium
TCAGATTGCCTGATTTAACTGCGTCAAGAGCCTGACGATACGTTCTTACCACATTGGCGACATAGTAATTACTCTTCATCCGGCCTTCTATCTTAATACTGTCAATACCGAGTTCATATATTTCTTTTATATATTTCCATAAACATAAGTCTTTGGAATTAAAGAAATAAGTACCATGTTGATCTTCTTCAACCGGAAAATACTGACCAGGGCGGCTTTCTTCCATTACGGAATAATTCCATCGGCAAGGATGAGTACATTCTCCCAAATTCGCATGCCGATTGTTAAAATAAGCACTGATCAAACAACGGCCTGAATAAGAAATACACATGGCTCCATGTACAAATATTTCTATTTCCATATCAGGGCATTTTTGCCTGATTTCTGTAATTTCTTCAAAGGTGAGTTCACGAGCCAAAATAACTCTTCTGGCCCCTAAGTCTTGCCAAAATTTTACGGTTTGCCAATTGGTAATATTTGCCTGAGTACTGATATGAATTGGAATTTCAGGAGCATATTTTTGAACCATCCTGAAAACAGACGGATCAGAAAGTATAATTCCATCCAGTTTTAAGCTTCCTAAAAACTGAATATAGTTTTCCAACCCTTCAAGATGTTGGTTGTGGGCATAAATATTGGTGGTAATAAAAATCTTTTTTTGAAGAGAATGGCAATATTCTACGAGTTGAGACAGCTGTTCGTCATCAAGATTATCTGCTTTTGCTCTCAGACTAAATTGTTTTCCCCCTGTGTAGATCGCGTCAGCCCCATAATGTAAAGCATATTTCGCTTTTTCAAAATTTCCTGCAGGTGCGAGTAATTCCATTATGAACTCATAGAAGTCAGCATATCTGCATTACTTTTACTGTCAGAGACTTTTTGTCTCAGGGTTTCCATACCTTGAACAGGATTCATCGTTTTAAGGAATTTTCTTAGCACAAACATCCTGTTTAATTCAGTTTTTGATAATAGTAATTCTTCTCGACGGGTTCCTGAACGAATCAAGTCTATTGCAGGGAATAAACGCATATCACTGATTGCACGGTCAAGAACCAATTCCATGTTACCGGTTCCTTTAAATTCTTCAAAAATAACCTGATCCATTCGACTGCCAGTATCAACTAAAGCAGTAGCAATAATCGTTAAGCTGCCCGCTTCTTCTGTTTTTCTGGCTGAGCCAAAGAAACGTTTTGGTTTATGCATCGCATTGGCATCAATACCACCAGACATGATTTTTCCGCTGGAAGGTGAATTATTGTTATAAGCACGTGCCAAACGGGTAATACTATCTAACACAATAACAACATCCTGATTCATTTCCACCAGACGTTTCGCTTTTTCGATCACGATTTCAGCTACCATTGTATGATTTTTTGCAGTTTCGTCAAAAGTAGAGCTAATCACTTCAGAATTAAAAGGATAAATTATTCTTTTCATTTCAGTCACTTCTTCAGGTCTTTCATCAACCAACAAAACGATCACATACACTTCAGGATGATTAACCAGTATGGCATTGGCAATATTCTGCATTAAAACGGTTTTACCAGTTCTGGGAGCAGCCACAATCAATCCACGCTGGCCTTTTCCAATAGGAGAAAACAGGTTAACAATACGAGTTGAAATCTTATCTACATTAACCTTAGCTTCAGCTAATTTAACTTCAGGCACTTCTAAATCCAGTTTTTCAGTTGGGTAATAAGGCGTGAGTTCTTCGAATGGTGTTATCTCCTGTATCTTACTTGGATCCATATAATTGACGGCATCCACCCTCAACATAGCAAAGTACTTTTCGCCTTCTTTAGGTGAACGGACAGGTCCTGTTACCATATGACCACGTTTCAGTCCAAATCGTTTAATCTGATTTAACGACACATAAACGTCATCTCGACCAGGGATGTAATTATTTTCAGGATATCTTAAAAAACCATATCCATCATCCGTAATATCTAGACAACCCGTTGTATATGCAAGCCCTTCCTGTTCAGCGATTGCTTCAAAAATTTTATATATTAAATCAGGTTTTTTAAAATCCTGAGGTTTTTTGATATCCAGTTCTTTAGCTGTTTTTAACAATTGCTGCAAATTCATAGCAAATATTTCTTCGCTGGTGTACGCCATTTGAAAGTCTCCTTAAGTTATTTGGTTACGTTTGATTCTAAATTTAATAACTTTATTCAAAATGTCAAGAAAAAAATCAAAGCTTTTAGAAAAAAAATTAAAAACATTCATTTTCTAAAAAAAAAGCATTGACAAAAGCTTTGATTTCATTATTATACTAACAAAAAATCTAAGTAGGATGAGCTACTCTTATGATAAATCTAATAAACATAGAAAAGCTAAAAAATCTTTCCATAAAAAACAAGCTGATTGCAATCACGGTTACTACTGCTACAATTGCTTTATTTATTGGATTTTCTTTTGTCATTTTTAATACAGTTAAGACATTTCGGTCTGAAATGCTTGCCAGTTCAGTTATGCATGCCAGATTACTTTGTGAATACACCATTACACCCCTTGAATTTCAGTATAAATATGCTGCCGATGAAGTACTGGATAAGTTAAAAACAATCCCTGATATTGAAGCGGGTATCATTTTTGATGCCAATGGACAAGTTTTTTCTTCTTACTATAAATTCAGAAAAAACATTGAAGAGATAAAGTTTTCTCCTTTGCATAGACAAAACAGTTATTTTAAAAAGGATCATCTCTACGTATATCAGCCAATTGTTTCAAATGGCATTGTTATTGGAACTTTATTTCTTAAAGTATCTTCTGATAGTCTTAAGCAAAGAATCAGTAATTATATCAAAACGATGATCTGGATTTTATTGGTTATTCTGCTTTTGATATTTATTGTCTCTATTGCCCTGCAAAAAAGTATTTCAAAACCGATTCTGGATTTAGCAGATTATAGTAAAAAAGTCGCATTGAATGAAAACTACACGATTGATTTTAATCAGTACAGAACAGATGAAATTGGAGTATTGTATAACAGTTTTTCTCAAATGATTCAAAAAATACAGGAAAGAATGCATGAGAGAGATGAAGCCAATAATTCTCTGATAGACAGAACAATAGAACTGACAGAAGCATTGGAAAATTTAAAACAAACACAAAACCATCTGATTCAGTCAGAAAAAATGGCTGCTTTAGGACAACTGATTGCAGGTGTCGCTCACGAAGTGAATACGCCATTGGGAGCTATCCGTTCATCTGTTGGCAATATTTTACAAAATTTTACTGAGACCCTCTCGTCTTTACCTGAATTTTTCTGTTCTATCAGTGATGATGAGAAGATATTCCTCCATGGCCTGATAAACAAGTCACTCAACTACAATCATCATTTATCAGCCAAAGAAGAAAGACAATATAAAAGAACTATCTCAGCTATTTTGGATGAACACGAGGTAAATCATTCGCGTGAAGTTGCTGATACATTAGTTGATATGGGTATATTTGAAGAGATTGAAGCGTGCGTTCCTTTTTTAAAGAGAGAGAATGGCTTTGACATACTGCAAAAGGCATATAAACTCAGCAGTATTCAACGTAGTGCCAACAATATCAACATCGCTACAGATAAAGCATCAAAAGTAGTGTTTGCACTTAAAAATTATGCCCGTTATGATCACACCGGAGAAATGACAATGTCTGATATAACAGAAGGAATTGAAACAGTTTTAACTCTCTATCAGAATCAGATGAAACATGGAATTGAACTTATTAAAGAGTTTGAACCAGTACCTCAGCTGATGTGTTATCCGGATGAACTGAATCAGGTCTGGACAAACATCATTCACAATGCCATTCAGGCAATGGACAATAAAGGGATACTGGCAATCAAACTAAGATCTGATGAGAATTTTATTCGCATTTGTATTACTGATAGTGGGAAAGGAATCCCTGAAAGCATTAAAGACCGGATATTTGAGCCATTTTTTACCAGCAAACCCAAAGGAGAAGGCAGTGGCTTAGGTCTTGATATCGTAAAAAAAATAATTGAAAAGCACAATGGCATGATAAAAGTTGAGAGTAAACCTGGAAAAACCACATTCTGTATCTCTCTGCCAATCAATTCAAAAATGGGGGAATCATGAGAAATAAACCAGTTATATTGTGTGTAGATGATGAAAAGATTATTTTAGATAGTTTAAAAATGCAATTAAAAAATCATTTTAATGATATGTTTGTATATGAAACAGCTGAAAACGCAAGCGATGCCCTCGATCTTATAGATGAATTGGTCGGTGATGGTGTCAGGATTTTAATTATCGTGTCTGATTGGCTCATGCCAGGGATTAAGGGGGATGATTTTTTAATCCTTGTTCATGAAAAATATCCTGAAATTATTAAAGTTTTACTGACTGGTCAGGCAGATGAACAGGCGATTCAACGTGCTTATGAAAAAGCTAATCTACTTAAATGTCTCCATAAACCATGGCACGAGAAAGAGTTGGTTGAAGTTATCCAGGCGGGGTTAGGATCATGAAAAAAAAACCGATAATAATGATTGTAGATGACGAAAAAGTAGTTTTAGACAGTTTAAAAACAGAGTTAAAAGAACAATTTCAAAACAGGTATCTAATTGAAACTGCTGAAGGGGGTTATGATGCCCTTGAATTATTCAGAGAGTTAATTGCTGATCAGTACGAGATACCTGTTGTTGTATCAGACTACATCATGCCTGACTTAAAGGGCGATGATCTGTTACGCTATATTCATGAATTCTCTCCTGAAACCAAAAAAATCATGTTAACAGGTCAGGCAGATGTTCAGGCCGTTGCTAATGCTGTCAATTATGCCATGTTATACCGGTTTATTGGAAAGCCATGGAATAAAGATGATCTGGCTCTGACAATTCAAAGTGGTCTCAATAGTTATTATGATGCTAAATATATTGAAGAACAGAATAATGAAATCAGAGAGTTAAACAAAAACCTCGATATAAAAGTCCAGGAAAGAACAAAAGAGTTGGTTGAAGCACTCGCTGCAAAAAATAAATTCTTCTCGATTATCTCTCATGATCTTAAAAATCCATTATCAATTCTACTGACTTCTGAGGAAATGCTGTTAGAATATTTCGATTCTTATGAAAAAGATGAAATCAAAGATTTAGTTGAAAAAATGCATGTAGGCACAAAACGGATTTCTGATTTACTGTTAAATTTACTTAGCTGGTCAAGATCACAAACAGGTAATATCCCTTTTAATCCTGGTCTATTCAATCTGAATGAATTACTTCTGGAAAATAAAGAGTTACTTGCATCTAATGCTGAAAATAAAAGAATAACAATAGAACTTGAGCTAAATCCAGAATTATCAAACATTTTTGCTGACAAAAACATGATCAGCACAGTTGTTCGAAACCTGTTGAGCAATGCCATAAAATTTACCCCAGTTTCAGGGAAAGTATCAGTCAAATCAATGAAAGTCAATGACCATTATATCATATCAATTAGTGACAATGGCGTGGGAATCAGTCCTGAAAATCAGGAAAAACTTTTTAAAGTAGGTAAAAACTTCTCCACAAAAGGAACAGAAAAAGAAACAGGTACTGGCCTCGGCTTATTACTTTGTAAAGAATTTATCGAAAAACATAATGGTAAAATCTGGGTAGAAAGTCTGACCGGCGTAGGAAGCACATTTTTGTTCTCACTCTCCACAGACAGTAATCAGATATTATTAGCAGAGAAATAACAAATATTCCCCATTAAACGTATGAGCAAAATAATATTCGATTAAAACAACAGGAACAGATGTGTAAGTTTAAGCCTAAACGCCTTACATTGTCATTATCATCGTTAAGTATCAGATATATCAGATAATATGTACCCACACTTTTAGAATTTAAAAGTATAACCCATTATTGCGTTAAAATATATCTGATCAGTAAAAGGATATTCACGGTGTTTTCCTTCAAGGTTTTTTAAGTATAGAGAGATACTCTGCTTATCATCAATCTCATAGATCAAATTTATATTTATATTGTGATATGCTTTAATTGTTGTCTTAGATAGTATTGCCAGACTTGAAAAATTAAATTTTTGTTTTGAATAGTAATTGTGCTGAGTAAATACATTGAACCTGGACAAAGGATTTATATTTAATGTATAACCAGCTGAAAATAATGGCGTGGAATCAGCCAGAAAATCCAAATACTCAAAGCCGTTTTCCTTTAAACTCTCATTTGTAAACTGGATCATTCCATAAGTTTTAAGTTTTGTTTTATCACTCAACTCATAATTAATCGTATAATTTAAGCCCTTCTGATTAACTTTCAGAGACTTAACTTCTGTAAGATAAAAGGGTATTATAAACACCGGAGTCCCATAGCTAATTGTATCTAAATAATAGCCCTGGCTGTTGTAATCAGAAAACTGGTCTAAAACAGTATAAAACAAATTTGCGTCTATGGATGATTTTTCTGAAAGTTTAAGTCTGTATCCAATATCTAAAGTATAGTTTCTTAAAAATGGCAAAGTTTTATTCCCATAGAAAATTACGCCAACAAGCGTATCAATTTGAGTAATAACCGGATCTAAAAACATCAGACTGGCTTTATTGGAAAATGCATCAATCATAAAAGGTGAGCGTTCTGCACCTGAAATCATGATCCTGAGAAGTTTATCTTTATTGGCACGATATGTTATACCTGTTTCAAACGAGTTTGATAATTGATTTTTTATATTGTATTTCTCACTTCGAAATCCAGAAACAATTCGCCATTTTTGATTGACTGGATAGTCAAATAAAAGTGAAACAGAATTTGATGCAATTGTCTCCATTTGATTAGGAATATCATGAGAGGTATCAAACAATTCATCCGTAAACAATCGTGAAGCATACTGAGAAGATCGGCTGTGATAACCAGGTCGTATGATTGATTTACCCAGATAAAGAGGATATTCTACTGATAAATTATAATTGACATAGGCATATTTGCTCCAATAAAAATTATTGTCATAATATCCCATATTGTAGTTTTGTTGTAAATATAAGTTATCATAAAACATTTGAAAATTTTGATAAATTCCTTTTGATTTATATTGAGATAAAGGGGTGAAAAAATTATTATAGTATGCTTTTTGACTTCTGGATTTTTGAAAGCCAAGATCAAATTTAAAATAATTCTTTTCATCAATGTTATATTTTGCACTCAAATTAATCGCATTATTTTCAAGAGACAAATTCTGATCTTTATAACTGATTCCATAATAATCCAGAGCAGACATTTCTGGTGAATGTAACAAAATAGTGGATAATTCATCGACTTCATGATACTGATCAGTAACGGTTGAAAAATAAAGTTCATCAGTTCTGTATTGTTGACTTACATTTGTACTAAAAGTAAACTCATATTTCTCTAAATGGCGATAATCCATTCTCATATAGGCATCTCTGCTATTAACATGATTCGCATTTATCTTTGAAAAGAGATGAAACCCCTCTTCACGGTAAGTATTAGTGATAATATGAATCACCCCTGTCATGGCATTTGGCCCATATAAAGCGGATGCTGGACCTCTGACTACCTCGATTTTTTCCACATCTTCAATATCGATTCCTAACATTTCCCAAAAAGTACCACCTGCAAAATAATCATATACAATTCGATCATCAATCATAACCAGAATAATAGAACAGTTTGGAGTAGGGACCATCAAACTGGTTGTCGCAGTATCAAATCCTCTGATTTGAACATCATAATTTCCGGGTGTCTGCTCTCTGACAATAATTCCAGGGATCAGTTTTAAAGCTTCAGGGATTGAATTTGCTCCAGAATTTCTGATTTCTTCTTTTCTGATTACGCTAATATCCATCGGTGCTTCAAATAAATCTTCTGGCCTTTTTGAGGCTGATATCACAATATTCGTACTAAATAATTCTTCTAAACTCATTTCCAGATAGGGGTCATCAATTGACCATAATAACCCTGAAAGATAACTGACACTCAAAATCACCCATATAAAACGTCTCATACTACCCTCATTTATATACTTTTGCAATTTGTAGAATATTCGGAGAGAGAGAATGACCTTCCCTCTCAAGATTACTGATATTTACGTAGAGTCTTGGTAAATCCTGTACTACTCCCAGTCCGATTGTCACATCCCCATTAACAACGGCCATTGTAACAC
>JAGOCT010000280.1 GCA_017998585.1 Candidatus Cloacimonadota bacterium
AACATGCTGTGAAATCAAATAAAGATTATTCGAATTTAGTTAAGTTAATTGGTATTCAAAGAGAATTTGAATGTTATGAATGTATTCAGACAGCCAATTTAATGTTTGTTATTCAGGATGAAAATGGACTTAGAATGCTCAGCCCTGATTTTGAGAAATTAAATCAGCTTGACATATCCCCCTTTTCCAGTGTATGCGTTACAGCACCAGGTTTACAGCCATTTGATTTTGTTTCCAGATGCTTTGCGCCTTGGGAAGGAATCAATGAAGATCCGGTGACTGGTTCTACTCATACCTTTTTAACGCCTTACTGGTCAGAAATCTTTCAAAAAACAAGTATGAAAGCAAGACAATTATCAGAACGAAGCGGAGAACTTGAATTAGACCTTTCTGGTGAGAGAGTATTCATCAAAGGTCAGGCACAAGTGATGCTTAAAGGAGAATTCTTTCATGAAGAATATAAGTAATACGAAAGGAGTTATTCATGAAAAAAGCCTTACTGCTAATATTATGCAGTATGCTGTTCATGTGGACCTTGAGTGCAACTCAGATCAATGTGCTCTCCGAGATTTTTAAATCGACGAGTTGCCCATATTGTCCATCCGCTCAGTTAGGGCTGGAACAGTTATATGACGGGCATCCTAATGTGATACCAATCACCTGGTACACTGGATCCACTGTCACCTCTCCCAATGGTGGAGCAAGATTATCCTGGTATGGCGGCAACGGGGTTCCGGATGCACGTTTTGCAGGAAATGTGAATGTTGTAGGTGGAGGCGGGACTTCCATGTACAGTACTTATCTTCAAAGATACAATGCAATTATGAATAGAGTGAGTCCTCTGGAAATGTCCTCTGAAATGGATATTAACACCAGTAATCAGTTTGTCGTAACAACCAATGTGACTGTTACTGCCAATATTACTGAATCCAACAACAAACTCATCACTGTTTTAACCAAGCACACACCTGGATCATACAGATTTTTAGCTGTTGCTTATCACGAACAGGCATTTGCATTAAATCAAACTGGCCAAAGTCAGGAATATACAGCCAGCTTTGCGATGAATCCTGCATGGAACTTACAGGATATCAAAGCGGTTTCATTTGTTCAAACATGGTCAGGTGATAAAAAAGTATTTCAGGCAACTCAAACCGGTTTTTCAGGTTTAATGTCAATTTTTACAGCTGATGTTACCAGTGGTGTAAGAGATCTGACAGTCAACTTCACTGACTACTCACTTCCTGAAGGCGGAGTACTTGAATGGCAATGGGATTTTGATAATGATGGAAACATCGATTCATACGAACAAAATCCATCTTATACTTATCAAGAAGCTGGTACCTATTCAGTTTCATTAACCGTTTCAGATGGTGAAGGTACTCATACGACCACCAAAACAAATATGATTACTGTTTATGACACTGATAATGTCAATGGAACTGCTCAAGGCATCTGGAAACCAGAATATGGTGTTTATCATGTAACAGATGATGTAACTGTTCCAGCAGGAGCAACACTGACAATCCTTCCTGGTACTCAGATTAGCTTTGGAGAACAGAAGCAACTAACTGTAAATGGTACACTTAACGCAAGTGGAACAGAAAGTAGTCCGATATTATTTACTTCAGATTTTTTCTGGAAAGGTGTTTCAATCTTAAACTCTAATAATGAAAACATCTTTAAAAACTGCCGTTTTAACAATGCATCAAGCAGTGCACTGAAAATCAATGCTTCGAATGTATTAATCAACTCCTGTTTCTTCAATGATAATACAGGTACAGCTACAGCTGGAGCACTTGACATTACAGCCACAAGTACAGTAACAATAGAAAAATCAATCTTTGCTAATAATTACGCAACAAATAATGCGGGTGCTATTGGCATTTCTGGTAGCAATGTTACATTAAAAAACAATGTAATTGTGAATAATACAGGTCGTAATGCAGGTGCTGTTATGGCAAAAAATACTTCAACAGTCAGTATAATAAACAATACTATCGCAAAAAATACCAATTCCAACACACCAGGTGCTCAGATTTTGAATACTGGCTCTCAGGTATCAGTTATGAATAGTATTGTTCAGGGACTGACTACGATTTATAATGCAAATGGAACTTTTGATATTTCTTATTCAAATCTTTCAGAAACCTATGAGGGGACAGGAAATATCAGCGCTGATGCGATGTTTGTCAACCCAACTGATATGGATGGTTATCAAGGCTACGGCGATTATTATGGATGGAAACTGCAAGCAGGCTCACCATGTATTGATGCAGGTAATCCTGATGTTCAGTACAATGACGTGGAAAACCCTGCTTCTCCAGGAAATGCACTTTATCCTTCGTTAGGTACAGTTCGTAATGATATGGGTGCTTACGGCGGAAATGGTCAGTTCAATGACTGGTTATCAAATGATGAAGAATCTATTGTTAAACCAAAATCAATTGTATTGCAGACTTATCCAAATCCATTTAACCCATCAGTTACGATTGAATTTAACCGTCAAAACAACAAGAATGAACTGATTCAGGTTAATATTTTCAATATCAGAGGACAAAAAGTCGCTTCATTGTTCAACCAGTATTCTTCTGAAAAATCACTCAAACTTACCTGGAATGGTCAGGACAATCAAGGTAAAACAATGCCTTCAGGCATTTATTTTATCAAAGCATCTTCTGCAAATGATACAATCAGCAAGAAAGTCATTATGCTGAAATAATTCATCCTTTAAGGTATTGTTGTATTTTACAAATGATACCTCAAATATATGCCCGTATTCGATACGGGCTTTTTTTTATTAGAATACAAGAAATCCGTTTGTTATTTTTAAGTAAGAGAGACAATCTTTCAGCTAGTATATAAACGGTTAAAATGAATTTGAAAAATCATACGAAATGCCCAATATCAGCTTTGAATTGCAGATTGAAACACTCATCATTCAGTAGCCAACAAAGAAAATATAATCCTTCGAAAATAGAACTTTCTACAGGATAGATAAGAGAAAGATATGATTTTAATCCTATTTTTATTAGTTTTTCTATGAGGTTATCATAAAAGAATATATTCGATCGATATCCCGAAACGTTAACTTTTTTTGAAAATCAACAATAAGCCCTTGACACGATTTTTACAAAAAAATAAATCACAATTATAAAGGAGGGCTAATGAAGAAAATAAGCTCAATTATATTGATGATCAGTCTGTTTGTACTGCTGATAGGATCAGGAGTTGAACAGTTTAATTCCAAAAATCATTATTCAAACAGTTTAAATATCTGTTTTACAAAGGATTTTCTAGGAAATACCAAAGGAAATTTGGAATTCTCCATTGAAAACGGTATTGTAAAAACAGCTTCAAAGCAATTAAATCAGGTATTTAGTAAATATCAGGTTTATTCACTAAAAAGACTATACAAAGTGAAAGATACTAACTGGAATCGAAACGGGATTTACCCTATGAATATCTTTCAGATAGAATTTAAAAAAGAGGATCAAGTCGAGTTATTATATAAAGAATTACACGAGATTTCAGACTTCATTTTTGTCGAATACGATCCAATCATAAAACTATCCTATACTCCCAACGATCCATATATTATTTCTCAATGGGCTTTAACCAATATTGATGCCTTCCGTGCATGGAATTATGAAACAGGTAGTGCAAGCACAATCATAGGAATTGTAGATAGTGGTGTAAAGTGGAATCATCCAGATC
>JAGOCT010000006.1:0-2939 GCA_017998585.1 Candidatus Cloacimonadota bacterium
GAAAAATGTATTCACTGTGAAACTTGCGATCGCTTATGCCCTGATTTTGCGATTACCGGAGCAAAGCGTTAAGGAGGTTATGAAATGTCAAAAAAGAACGAAAAACTGAACGAAAAAGTGGTAGAAAATCAACCAGCAGAAACTCAATCTGCTGATACCCGTAAAGTGGTATTAATGCAGGGTAACGAAGCAGTTGCCATGGGTGCATTAGTTGCTGGTGTAAATTTTTATGCAGGCTATCCGATCACGCCTTCTACTGAAATTGCTGAGATTTTATCTGGTGAATTACCAAAAAGAGGCGGAAAATTTATTCAGATGGAAGATGAAATTGCCAGTATTTGTGCCATTATCGGTGCTTCTCTTGCTGGTGCTAAAGCAATGACAGCTACCAGCGGACCTGGCTTTTCTTTAATGCAGGAAGGTATCGGTTATGCTAAAATTACTGAAACTCCTTGCGTTGTAGTTGATGTTCAACGTGGCGGTCCAAGTACCGGTTTACCAACCAAGCCATCACAGAGTGATATCATGCAGTCTAAATGGGGTTCACATGGTGATGCACCTGCAATTGTGCTTTATCCGCATACCGTGAAGGAATGTTATGAGCTGGCGATCCGTGCAATAAATCTTGCAGAAAAATACAGAACCTGTGTTACCTTATTGCTGGATGAAGTTTTAGGTCATATGCGCGAAGCAGTTAAACTGCCTGATATATCCAATGTCCGAATTATTAATCGTTTAAAACCAACCGTTCCACCTGAATGGTATAAACATTATGATGAAAATCAAAAATATCTTTCACCTGTTGCCAGCTATGGCGAAGGTTACCGTTTCCATGTAACCGGTCTGGCTCATGATTCTCTCGGCTTCCCAACCAATAAAGCCAGTGAAGTCGCTACCATGATGAAACGTCTAAAATGCAAGATTACCCATAATATCAGAGATCTGGTTCAGATTGAAAGCTATATGATGGAAGATGCAACGATTGCCATCTTTGCAGCCGGCATCTGTGCCCGTTCTGCAAAAGCAGCGATTAAAGCTGCCCGTGAATATGGTATTAAAGTGGGTCTCTTACGTCCGATCACTATCTGGCCTTTCCCTGATGATGCAGTTCGTAAAATGCTTCGTGATGTAGATACTGTTATCGTTCCTGAATTGAACGAAGGACAGCTGATTCATGAATTGCAACGACTGACTAAAGACAAAGGCGATGGAAAATTAATCCCTATTCAGCGCACTGATGGCGAAATGATTACGCCAAGTCACATTTTCCAGGTGATCAAGGAGGTACATTAAAATGGCAAATATCCCACAAAGAGTTATTCATAAATACTTAAGACATAATAAAAAATTCCCACATGTCTGGTGTGCAGGCTGTAGTAACGGGATTGTTCTGGGTGACATTATCCGTGCTATTGCAGAATTAAACTATAACCGTGATGGTATCACAATGGTATCTGGTATTGGTTGTTCTTCCCGTATGCCTGTTTATGTGGATTTTAACACATTACATACACTACATGGTCGTGCCATTCCATTTGCTACCGGTGTAAAATTCCAGAAGCCGGAACAAAAAGTGATTGTTATTACCGGTGATGGTGATGCGACTGCTATTGGTGGTAATCATTTTATCCATGCCTGCCGTCGTAACATTGATATTACCATGATTCTGATTAACAACAATATTTACGGTATGACCGGTGGTCAGTATTCACCTACCACGCCTACCGGTGATCGTGCAACGACCTGCCCTTATGGTAATATTGATCCTACTTTCGATATCTGTGATCTGGCAATGGGTGCTGGAGCAACATTCGTTGCAAGAACGACAGCTTTTCATGCGATCGAAGCTCAAGGTCTGATTAAACAGGCACTTGAACACAAAGGATTTTCTTTAGTTGAAGTTGTTTCTGCATGTCCTGTTATTTATGGTCGCTTAAACCGAAAAGGCGGAGCGCCTGAAATGATGATGCAGATGAGAGATAACTCAGTGCCAGTACAGGCTGTTGCAAAAATGTCTCCTGAACAACTGGAAGGCAAAATTGTTCGCGGTATCCTGAGAAACGTTGATAAACGTGAATATTGCGATGCCTATGAAAACTTATGCACTCAGTTTAAATCTAAAGAGGAGGCTTCAAAATGACCCAGGTATTTCGTAAAGAAGTTCGTTTTAGCGGTAGTGGCGGACAAGGTCTTATTTTAGATGGTATTGTGTTAGCCCGTGCCGGTGTGCTCGATAAATATAAAGTAACCCAGACACAGAGTTATGGACCTGAATCACGTGGGGGCTCATCCCGTGCTGATACCATTATTTCTGATGGAGATATTTATTTTCCTGAAGCACAGAATATTGATGTTTTAATTGCATTAACTCAGGAAGCCTGCGATAAATTTATCTTCGAAATGAAAGAAGATGGTGTATTGATTGTTGATTCAGGCTTGGTAAAAAATATTTCTGTAACAGTTGGAAAAATATATGAAGTGCCTTTCTCTGAAATTGCACTCGAAAAACTAGGTACTGATTTACCAATGAATATCGTCGCTTTGTCTTTTATGGTTAGAGCAACTAAAATCGTTAGTGAAAAATCATTGGAAACTGCAATTCGCAATTCCGTTAAATCTGCTCATGTTGATTTAAATATGAAAGCGATGCAATTGGGTTTTGAATTAGCAGATAATGCTAAATAAAATTTCAATAAAAAGATAAGAGCCTGCCCTGCGCAGGCTTTTTTAACAAATCAAACAAATTGTGAATCAGGAACTTGACTTGCAACGCAGCGAAGTGTGTACTACAAGTATCTTGCTTGTAGAAAATGCTACAAGCGGGACGCTTGTAGTACGAAAAGCTACCAGCTTGCGAAGATGTAACGCAAGCTACCAGCTTGCGTATTTAAACATTGACAAGCAGGTTGCTTGCCCTACACTTGCGAAAAGTTGTAACG